>JAXDFS010000390.1:0-5355 GCA_034665465.1 Solirubrobacteraceae bacterium | reverse complement strand
TAGGAGCGGTGGGTGCGCCGGGCGCGGGCGGCCCGCGCACGGACACCGCGCGCCCGGGCAGCCTTGGCCCGGGCAGCCCTGGCCCGGGTCGCTTTCGCCCGCGCCCGGGCTGCCTTCGCCCGCGCTTTTGCGCGGGACGTCCGCGCGGCCTGGCTCGTGCAGCGCTTCGCCTTCCTGCCCCTCCTCGCCGCCCTGCCCTTCCTGCTCCTGGCGACCTTGCAGGCCTTCGCGGTCCTGGCCTTGGGCTTCGAGGCCGCCGCGGTCGTCACCGCGGTGGTCGCCGGCGCGAGCGGCTGCGACGTGAACGCCGCCGCGTCGGCGATGCCCGCGAAGTAGGCGCTGCCGATCAACCCGGGCGAGCCGTCGGGGTCGGTGATCTGCCACAGCGGGTCCCCGCTCCACACGTACGGCAGCAGCCGCGTGACGTTCAGCCCGGCGTTGGGGAGCTCCATCGCGAGGTCGTGCAGCCACTGGGCACGCTGCGCCGGGGCGTATCCGGAGTGCATCCCGACCTCCGAGATCTCGATCGGCACGCTGCCCAGGCCGTATCTCGTGAGCGTGGCGCGGGCCTTGGCGACGGACTCCAGGACCTGGTCGACGTCACCGACGTAGGGGTGCCAGCCAACGGCGTCGATCTGCCCGCGCGCGGCAGGCGCGCCGTCGAGCATCGCCCGCAGGAAGGCGTCGCCGTCGACGGTTCCCGAATCCAGCAGCCCCGCGGTGGCGACTCGGGCGCTGACGTCGTACGAACGGATCGCGGCGCGTGCGGCGACGTACAGGCTCATGTAGCGCGCCGGGGTCGCCTCGGGCCCGTGCCAGAAATGCTCGTTGGAGGGCTCGTTCCAGATGCCGTAGACCGTCACCGGCAGGCTGGGCAACTCGAGGTGCTCGGCCCAGAACTGCCCGCCCGGTCCGTAGCGGGCCGCCAGCGCCCTGGCGAACGCGGCGAAGTCGGCGTCGCCGGCGGGCGGCGTGAATGCGTCACCCGGCACCGAGGACGCCCACGGCGCCGAATAGCCGACCATCGGATACCAGCGCAGCCCGTGGCGCGCGAGGTCCGCGACCCACGTGTCGTAGACGCCCCAGACATAGCGGTGGACGCCGGCCACCGGGGCCGCAGGCTCGATGCCGCCCCACGATGCATCGACGCGGACGTAGCGCAGCCCGCCCGCGGCCATCGCCTGCAGCGCCGGGCCGCGCAGGGCGGCGTTGGTGATGACCGCCGAGCCCGAGTTGACGCCGTAGAAGTCGGGCGGGACCACCCCCGCGCTCGCGGTCGCCGGCCCGCAGGCGAGCGCGATGCCGGCGAGCAGGACGGCGTGGCGAACAGCGCGCGCGCAGGCGCGACCGCGGTTGGCAGGCATGGCGAGGCTCCTTGCGACCTCGCTGCATGGCGGCCGCTGTGACGAGGGGGCGGGCCCGTCCTCGGGCCCTGACACCCCTGTCCTCGTCCGTCATCGCATCCACGCCAGCCGATGGGAGCTTCCCCGGCCCGCCGGCCGCCCGTGGCCGTTTCGTCGTCGTCGCGGGAGCTATCGGAGCCCAGCGCGCCGCAAAGCTCCCACGAGCCGTATGCGAGACCTGCGCGCGACTTGCAACAGTCCCGGGTGGTTTCGGCACACGACCGGCGCCACGATGGCGCCATGCCCGAGATCGACTGGCGCGTTCGTGGCGCTGAACCGGACAAACGCGCCGCTCGGCCCGACGTGCAGGTCGCCCGGGTCGCCGGGCGCCAGCATGGGATCGTCACCGCGCGCCAGCTCATGGCGTGCGGCCTCAGCCGCAACGCGATCGCGGTGCGCGTCCGGCGTGGCCAGCTGCATCCCGTCCATCGCGGCGTCTACGCCGTCGGCCACGATTGCCTCACGGTGGTCGCGTCGTTCGTCGCGGCCGTTCGTGCCTGCGGCGCGGGCGCCGTCCTGAGCCATCACGCGGCGGCCGTCCACCTGCAGCTGCTGACGTTCGACGGCCGCCTGCCGCAGGTCATCGTTCCGCGCGCGGGCGGGCGCAGGATCGACGGGATCCGAGTGCACCGCAGCGCGCTGGACCCCCGCGACGTCTGGACCCGCGACGCGCTGCTGGTCACCTGCCCGGCCCGGACGATCCTCGACCTCGCCGCGACGATGTCGCCGAAGGCGCTGCGCCGGATGACTCGCCAGGCTCAGGCCGAGCAGCGCGTGAACGTCCGTCAGATGCTCGAGCTCCTCGAGCGCCATCCGGGCCGGCGCGGGGCGGCGAAGCTGCGGGGCGTCATCGCCGACGGCCCGGCGCCGACGCGAAGCGACCACGAGGATCTCGTGCTCGACTTCATCGACCACGCGGGCATCGAGCGCCCGGAGCTCACCCCGCGACTGCGCCTGGACGGGCGCACGATCTTCCCGGACATGCTCTGGCGCGCTCGCCGGGTCGCCATCGAGTGCGACAGCCGGCGCTGGCACTCCGACCCGCTCACCCGCCGAGAAGCAGGCGATCCTCGAAGCCAACGGCTACCGGGTCCTGCGCATCACCTGGCGCCAGGTCATCGCCCGTCCGCAGCAGACGCTCGCCCGCGTCCGGGGTGCTCTCAGTGGCGGTGGTCGATCGGGATCGTGAAGGCCTGCAGGTCCTTCACGCGCACGAGCGACGAGCCGGTCTGCTCGTAGCGCACGATGTCTGCGCGCACCTGCTCGCGGCGGCCCTCGAGCGCCTGGATCTCGGCTTCGAGCTCCAGCCGGCGGCGCTCCAGCGCGGCCACGCGCCGGCGCGTGCGCTCGAGCTGGCCCTCGAGCTCGAGCACCTTCTCGACGCCTGCGAGGTTCAGCCCGAGCTCGGCCGTCATCTGCTGGATGCGGCGCAGCTTGTCGACGTCCTCGTGGGAGTACAGGCGCGTGCCCTTGGGCGAGCGCTTGGGCTCGATCAGCCCGCGCTGCTCGTACATGCGCAGCGTCTGCGGGTGCATGTCGGCGAGCTCGGCGGCGACCGAGATCATGAAGACGCCTCGGTCCGAGGAGACCTGTACGCGCGTCGTGATGCGTCGGTGCGCCGTCATGCCGAGAACAGCCTCGCTCGCGGGTTGCCGTTGAAGACCTTTGCGAGATCGTCGACCGCCGCCTCCTGCTCGTCGGTCAGCTTGTCGGGCAGGTCCAGGACGAACTTGTAGTGGATGTCGCCGCGCCCGGTCTTGCCGAGCCGCTTGGGCCCCTCGCCGCGCAGGCGCTGGACGCTGCCCGGGCGGGTGCCGGCGGGCACGCGCAGCGTCTTGCGCCCGTCGAGCGTCGGCACCTCGATCTCGGCGCCGCGCAGCGCCTCGGGGATCGTGAGCGGCACCTCGACCTCGACGTGGTCACCCTTGCGCGCGAAGATCGCCGAGTCCTGGACGTGGGTGATGACGAAGAGGTCGCCGTCGGGCCCGCCGTTGCGCCCCGGCTCGCCCTTGCCGGCCAGGCGGATCCGGCTGCCCTCGCGCACGCCCGCGGGCACGTTGACGCGATAGCGCTTGACGGTGCGGTTGCGGCCCATGCCCTTGCACGTCGGGCAGGGCTCCTCGATCACGGTCCCGGCGCCGCCGCAGCGCGAGCACGGCTGGGAGATCGAGAACAGGCCCTGGCCCTCGGACTCGATCCCGCGCCCGTTGCAGCGCGGGCACACGATCGGTGACGTCCCGGGCTTGGCCCCGGTGCCGGCGCAGGTCGGGCAGCGCTCGTAGGTCGGAACCGAGATCGGCACCTGCGCGCCGTCGATCGCCTGCTCGAAGCCGATCGAGATCTCCGCCTCGAGGTCGCGGCCGCGCTCGGCGCGCGAGCGGGTCTGGGCGCCTGTGCGCCCGCGCGTCGCCTGGCCGAAGAGGTCGGACAGGATGTCGCCGAAGCCGCCCGTGTCGAAGCCCGGCTGTCCGCCCGCGCCGCCACCGCGCGACGCGGTCGAGAACGGGTTGGCGAGCGCGCGGTCGTACTCCTTGCGCTTCTCCGGATCGCCGAGGACGTCGTGCGCGAGCGAGATCTCCTTGAAGCGCGCCTCGGCCTTGGCGTCGCCGGGGTTCTTGTCCGGGTGATAGCGCCGCGCCAGCTTGCGATAGGCCTTCTTGATCTCGTCGGCCGTCGCCTTCTTGTCGACGCCGAGCACCTTGTAGTGGTCTTGAGCCATCCGTGCTCCCTCAGCCGGCGACGATCACCCGCGCGGGACGCAGGATCGTGTCGTGCAGGCGATAGCCGGGCTGCAGCACCTCGACGATCGTGCCCGTCTCCGAGCCGTCGACCTTGTGCTGCGCGACCGCCTCGTGGCAGACGGGATCGAAGCGCTCGCCCTTGGCGGCATAGCTCTCGATCCCCGTGCGCGCGAGCGCGCCCGCGAGCTCGGACGTCACGAGCCGGATCCCGTTGGTCATGTGATGCTCCTCGTCGGCGGCCTCAAGCGCCGCGACCGCCCGCTCGAGGTTGTCGAGCGCGGGCAGCAGCTCGCGCGCCAGGCGGCCCATCCCGCGCGCCTCCGCGGCGCGCAGGTCGCGCGTCGTGCGCTTGCGGTAGTTCTCGAAGTCCGCCTGCGTGCGCTGCGCGAGGCCGAGGTACTCGTCGGCCTTGCGCGCGCGGTCGGCGAGCGTGGCCTCGTCCAGCGGGGCGTCGAGGCCGGCCTCGGGCACCGGCGCGGGCGCCTCCGCGACCGCCTCGGCGGCGCCGGGGGCGTCCTCGGACAGGGGCGCAGGCGGCGCCGGGCTCGCGCCCGGCGCCTGCTGCTCGGTGGGGTGCTCCTCGGTGGCCACGACTAGCTCGGGTTGCTCGCGGCGTCTTCCTCGACGACCTCGGCGTCGACGACGTCGTCGTCGTCGGACGAGCCCTCGGGCCCTGTGCCGTCGGAGGCGCCGTTGGCCGACGTGTCGCCGGCTGCCCGGGCCTTCTCGTACATCGCCTCGGAGACCTTGTGGAACGCCGTCTGCAGCGCCTCGGTCTTGCGCTTGAGCTCGTCGGCGTCCTCGGACTCCAGCGAGTCGCGCAGCTCCTTGATCAGGCCCTCGATCTCGGTCTTGGAGGCCTCGTCGACGTTCTCGGCGAGGTCCTTGAGCTGGCGCTCGGCCTGGTAGGCGGCGTTCTCGGCGCCGTTGCGCGCCTCGGCGAGCTCGCGCAGGCGCTTGTCGTCGTCGGCGTGCGACTCGGCGTCGGACACCATCCGCCGGATCTCGTCATCCGAGAGGCCGGAGCCGGACTTGATCTCGATCTTCTGCTCCTTGCCGGTGCCCAGGTCCTTGGCGGACACGCTGAGGATGCCGTTGGCGTCGATGTCGAACGCGACCTCGATCTGCGGGATGCCGCGCGGCGCCGGCGGGATGCCGGTGAGCTGGAACTTGCCCAGCGACTTGTTGTAGGTCGCCATCTCGCGCTCGCC
>JAXDFS010000389.1:0-3993 GCA_034665465.1 Solirubrobacteraceae bacterium | reverse complement strand
GGCTGGCGCCCGCCGCGAACGGATAGATCGGGCTGCTGACCCGCGCGCGGAAGAAGAACGTGCGTCCCGCCTGGCTGCGCGACGGGAAGCGGTAGGTCCACCCGAAGTGGCCGCGCGCACGCGTCTTGACGGTGTCGACCGTGCGCCAGACGCCGTGCTGGCGCGCCTGGATCGTGATGTCGACGCCGCGGCGGGGCAGCAGCCGCAGCCGCCCGCTGAGGCGCAGCGGGCGCCCCACGCGCACGGAGCGCGGGGAGATGGACGCCGTGAGCTGGGCGCGCACGACCGCGCTGAGCGCGACGGCGGACGCGGGGGCGGGATCGCCGCTGAACGCCGTGTACTGAATGGTGATGGCACGCGACGGGCCGCTCGGCAGCGCCAGCTTGAACGTCCCGTCGGCGCCGGTCACGGCCGTCGCGATCCTCGTCGTGGCGGCGCCCGCGCGCCGCTCGCGCACCAGGACGTCGACGGCGGCGGCCGCGATCGGGTTGGCGTGCTCGTCGACGAGGCGCCCCGTGACCGTCGGGCGCGTCGTGAACCCCAGGCGCCGCCGCGGCTTGGTGGTGCTCGACCAGCGGGCCGAGAGCTTCGCCGCCCGCGAGGCGCCGCTGCCGTTGGGGGTCGCAACGGGCACCCGGCCCGCGACGTTGATCGTCCCCGTGACGGCCACCGTCGGATTCCCGGCGGCGTCGGTGACCCGGACCGTCAGAGTGTGGGCGCCCGGGGCCAGCGCGTCGGTGTCGAGCGTGAGCAGGCCGCTCACGGCGGGGGGACACGGCTGCATGCTGACGAACGACGGGCGCTGGTCCGGTGCGACGCCGAGGTCGGCGCACGTGCCGCCGTTGGCGTCCAGGACCTGGTCGGAGACGACCGCGCCGTCGACGAGGAGCGCACCCCGGTGGACGCCGCTACCGCCGTCGGTGGCCTTGAACGAGACCGACTGGGCGCCCTTGAGCACGCCGCCCGCGACGAGCGGGCCGGTGACGTCGGTGACGGCCGGGGGCGCGCCGTCGTTGAGCAGCATGTCCGCCGCGTAGACGTCGTACTGGGCGGCGCCGGCCGGGCAGATCCCTCCAGGAGAGCCCCCGCAGGTTGCCGACCAGACGATCTGGGTGATGCCGGAGAGGTTTGCCACCGAGACCTGGTTGGCGGCCCCGAGGGGCGCGGCGGCGCTGCCACGCCCGCTGCAACCGGTGCTCTGCGCGCAGAACCCCTCGATCGTCGGCGTCCCCGGATAGAAGATGTTCGTCGTGGGCGCCCCGGTCTGGCCCGGCTGGGACGGGCCCACCGCCTCGTGGCGCCAGATCGTGAACCCGGCGACGCTCTCGCCGGCCGGCGTGGTGAACGTGACCGACGCGCCCTCGCCATACGCATGCGACGCGGCGCCGTCCGTCGAGGCGCTCATCGCGCCGCCGGTCGCGCATGTCTGGCGGGAGAGGTTGTTGGCGCCCAGGACCTGGAAGGTCGTGCCGTCGGTGGGCGCCGGGCTTCCGGCGTTCGGGCCGTAGGGAACGCGACAGAGAAACGCGTGGTAGGTCGCTGCGTCCGCGCCCGCGGCGGCGCATCCGAACGCGGCCACCGCCAGCAGCGCGGCGATCGCACGTACGGGCATGCGTCGGTCAGGTCTCGTCGCGCTCATGGTCTCTCCTCTTGGGGCTAGCCGCGCTTGCGCGGGTGTCCTGCTGGGCTCGGGCCCGTAGTCCATTTCCCCTGTTTCCGGCTCGTCGATGCGCTCCCCGCACCCAGCACCGTATTAGATTGCAGTCCATGCGCCTCGACACGCTGTCAACCAAGGCCTTCACCGTCCGCACCCTGATCCAGTCGCGGATGATCGGTGCCACGCGCCCGGACGTGCTCGTCCGCCGCCTCGCCGCCCTCGCCAGATGGGGCCCGACACCGGCGGGCGGCTACACCGCGTCGGCGATCTGTCATCCCGACGCGATCTCGCTCATCGACGAGCTCGGAACGCTGACCTTCGACGAGGTCAACCGGCGCACCAACGCGCTCGCCCACGCCTTGAGCGACGAGGGCATCAACGAGGGCGACGGCGTCGCGATCATGTGCCGCAACCACCGCGGGTTCGTGGAGGCGACGGTCGCCTGCTCGAAGCTCGGGGTTCACGCGCTGTTTCTCAACACCGCCTTCGCCGGCCCGCAGCTGGCCGAGGTCTGCGATCGCGAGCAGCCGGTGGCGATCGTCTACGACGAGGAGTTCAGCGGGCTGCTGCGCGAGGCCTTCGGCGGGCGCCGGCGGCTGCTGGCGTGGTCGGACGGCAACGCCGACGGCACGACCACGCTCGAGCAGCTCATCGAGTCCGGCGATCGCAGCGACGTCGTCCCGCCGGCGAGCAAGGGCCGCCTCGTGATCCTCACGAGCGGGACGACCGGAACGCCCAAGGGCGCCAACCGCCGCCAGCCCGCCTCGCTGGACCCGATCGCGGGGCTGCTGGCGAAGATCCCGCTGCGCGCCCGCGAGCGCACGCTGATCGCCGCGCCGCTGTTTCACTCGTGGGGCCTCGCGCACCTGATCCTCGGCACCGGGCTGTCCTCGACGCTCGTCCTGCGCCGGCGCTTCGACCCCGAGGACACGCTGGCGGCGATCGACGAGCACGGCTGCACGGCGCTCGTCGTCGTGCCGGTGATGCTGCAGCGCATCCTCGAGCTGGGGCCGAAGGTTCTCGGGCGCTACGACACGGCCTCGATGCGGGTGATCGCGGCCAGCGGCTCGGCGCTCCCCGGGGAGCTCGCGACGAACGTCATGGACGCCTTCGGAGACGTGCTCTACAACCTCTACGGCTCGACCGAGGTCGCCTGGGCGACGATCGCCACCCCGGAGGACCTGCGCGCCGCTCCCGGCACCGCCGGCCGGCCCCCGCGGGGCACGATCGTGCGCCTGTACGGCGCCGACGACCGCGAGGTCGGCCCGGGCGAGACGGGCCGCATCTTCGTCGGCTCCGAGCTCGCCTTCGAGGGCTACACGGGCGGCGGCGGCAAGGCCACGATCGACGGGCTGATGTCCTCGGGCGACGTCGGGCACTTCGACACCGACGGGCGCCTGTTCATCGACGGCCGCGACGACGAGATGATCGTCTCGGGCGGCGAGAACGTCTTCCCGCGCGAGGTCGAGGACGTCGTCGCATGCCTCGACGGCGTCGAGGAGGTCGCGATGATCGGCGTGCCGGATACCGGCTTCGGCCAGCGACTGCGGGCCTTCGTCGTGGTCGCCGACGGCGCCGATGTGTCCGCGGGCGACATCAAGGCCCACGTCAAGGCGAACCTCGCCCGCTACAAGGTCCCGCGCGAGATCGTCTTCCTCGACGCGCTCCCGCGCAACGCGACGGGCAAGGTCGTCAAGCGCGAGCTCGCGGCGCTGCCCGACCCTGTCCAGCCGGTCGGGCCGGGCGGCGACGCTCGCTAGATTGGATCGCGTGCCCGCCCGCACCGACAGCTTCGACCTCGGTCGCCTGCGGCTGACCAGCGGCGAGGGGCGCCGGCTGGCCCTGGAGGTCGTGCTGGACCCGCTGCAGTTCGGCGGCGAGACGTATGCCATCACGCCCGCCGCGGTCGAGGCGGCGCTGGACATCTCGCGCACGACCCACGAGGGCTACGCGCTGCGGGTGCGCTTCGACGCGATGCTCCACGGCCCGTGCATGCGCTGCCTGGAGCCCGCGCAGCCGGCGATCTCGGTGGACGCCCGCGAGGTCGACCAGCCCGGCGACGTCGAGGAGCTGCGCAGCCCTTACATCGAGGACGAGGTCCTCAACCTCCACGGCTGGGCGCGCGACGCGCTGGCGCTCGCGCTGCCCGCGCAGCTGCTGTGCCGCGAGGAGTGCGCGGGCCTGTGCGCGATCTGCGGCACCGACCTGAACGCCGCCGGGCCCGAGCACGCCCACGAGCGCGCGCCCGACCCGCGCTGGGCCAGGCTCTCCGACCTCAAGCTCGACTAGCCCGGAAGCGCTCGCCCGCCCATAGCTCGCCGCCCGGCTCGGGCGGC
>JAXDFS010000388.1:0-7889 GCA_034665465.1 Solirubrobacteraceae bacterium | reverse complement strand
GCCGGGGGCCTTCGCCCGCGCGGATCGGCCGCTCTCCGAAGGACCCCGCCCTGAGGATTCGCGGCCGATCCACGCCGGCTCGACTCCCGACGCCGAGCCATCCACGACCTTCGGTGGATCCAGGCTTAGCCTGGATGCGCCGATTGTCGCGGCGCACCCATCCGCGCGAACCCTGCGACCCGCCTGCTCGCGCGTGCTAGAAAGACACGAGCGGACCCACTTCCCGAGGAGGCGCAATGGCCGGAATGGCCGGGCGGATGTCCACCGTCATCAAGTCGAAGATCTCAAAGCTGCTGGACAAGGCCGAAGATCCCGGAGAGACGCTGGACTACAGCTACCAGAAGCAGCTGGAGTCGCTGCAGGGCGTCAAGAAGGGGATCGCGGACGTCGTCACGGCCAAGAAGCGCCTCGGGATGCAGGCCCAGAAGCTCGAGCAGTCCGTCGTCAAGCTCGACACGCAGGCCCGCCAGGCGCTCGCGGCGGGCAACGAGGAGCTCGCGCGCACGGCGCTCGAGCGCAAGCAGCTCGCGCAGTCCGAGCTGCAGAGCCTCGACCAGCAGGTCGCCGAGCTGCAGAACCAGCAGGAGCGGCTGATCGAGTCCGAGAAGCGCCTGCGGGTCAAGATCGAGTCCTTCCGCACCAAGAAGGAGGTCATCAAGGCCCAGTACTCGGCCGCCGAGGCCCAGGTGCGCATCTCCGAGGCGGCGACGGGCGTCGGCGAGGAGATGGCCGACGTCGGCCTCGCGATGCAGCGGGCGATCGACAAGACCGAGAACATGCGCGCCCGCGCGGACGCGGTCGAGGAGCTCGAGGCGGCCGGCACGTTCGAGGACCTCACCCAGCTGGGCACGGGCCAGGACGACATCGACCGCGAGCTCGCAGCGCTCGGCGCCGGCGGCATGGTCGACGACGAGCTCGCCAAGATGAAGCTCGAGCTGGGCAAGGGCGACGCGCCCGCGCCGCCCGCCGAGCTCGGGTCAGGCGAGGAGAAGCCGTGATCGTGCGGATCATGAGCGAGGGCCAGTACCGCCTCGCCGACGATGTCCTCGGGCGCGTCAACGAGCTCGACAACGCCGTCGTCAAGGCGGTCGAGGCCGACGACGAGGACGCCTTTCACACGGCGTTCGAGTCGATGCTCGACGTCATCCGCAGCGAGGGCGAGACCGTCGCCGACGAGGACATCGAGAACTCCGACGTCATCGTCCCGCCGCCGGACACGTCGATGGCCGAGGCGGCCGCCGACTTCAGCGGCGACGGCCTGATCCCCGACTGACGCTCGTGCAGCTAGGAGGCGTCGCGGTGGCTCAGCGCGAGCTGCCGCGACTCCCACGGCGAGACGTCGAACGGCTGCCCCGCCACCGCGCCGACGACGAGGACGAGCGTGTCCGCCTGCGCGGCGTGGGCCTCGCGCAGCTGCCCGGGCGCGACGAGCACGACGCTGCCCGCGGGCACCTCGTGGCGCTCGCCGTCGATCTCGAAGCGCGCCGCGCCGCGCACCACGACGTAGAGCTCCTCGTGGCCGAGGTCGCTCTCGTCGTGGCGCTCGACGACGAGGTCGCCGGGCTGTGAGCCGAGGAACGCATTGACCCCGAAGGCGCCGATGCCGAGGTGGTCGCGGACGGGCCGCCAGTCCAGCGCCGGGTCGCAGGCCTCGGCGGCGCGCGGGATCTCGTCGATGGCGGCGATCATCGGCGCACCTGCCGGCGCGAGAAGTCGATGAGACTTGCGAATTGCGAGGGGAACATGGCACGACCCTTCCGGTTGACGTAACCCGTCAAATTATGACACCGGTTAGCTAACCCGTCAAGTCTCTATGCTGGTTTCATGACGAACCCGGCGCCAGGCGCATTGGAGACGGTGCGAGCGTTCGTCAACACGCTGGACATCGACGACGCGATCGAGGAGCTCTCCCGCCCCGCCGACCTCGCCCGCTGGCTCGCCGAGCACGACCTGCTCGGCGGCGCGTCCACGGCCCGGGCGACCGCGGAGGACCTGCGTCACGCACGCGAGCTGCGCGAGGCGCTGCGCGCGCACCTGCTCGCCCATCACGGGGAGCCGCCCGACGCGGCGGCCGTGCAGGCGCTCGACGCCGCCGCCCGCCGCGCGCAGCTGACCCTGCGCTTCACCGGCCCGGACCTCAGCGCGCTGGAGCCCGCGGCGGGCGGGGTGGACGGCGCGCTCGGCCGGCTGCTGGCGATCGTGCAGGCGGCGATCGCCGACGGCACCTGGCAGCGCCTGAAGGCCTGCCCGGCCGACAGCTGCCTGTGGGCGTTCTACGACGCCTCGCGCAACCGCTCGGCCGTCTGGTGCGACATGCGCGTCTGCGGCAACCGCGCGAAGGTGCGCGGCTATCGCGAGCGCCACGCGCATGCGGACTCCTAGATCGGCGTCCCCCAGAGCGGAAACCAGCGCTCGAGCTCGGGCTCGACCGGCAGCTCGGTGCCCAGGATCGCCTTGATCTGCAGCTCGCGCTCGCCGTCGCGCGCCTGCTTGCCGGCCGGAACGAACGGATACCAGTAGCCGCGCTTGTAGTTGTAGATGAAGTAGACCGGGCGGCCCTTGGAGTCCTGGAAGGCGAAGTCCGCGGCGAGGACGCGATCGCCGTAGCCGCCGACCGCGAGCGCGTCGCTGACGGCGTTGATGCCCACCACGAGGTCCTCGATGTCGTCGTCGCGCAGGATGATCCAGCGATAGTCGTGCTCGTCGGTGGTCGACTCGATCGTCGTGCCGGTGTCGGCGCCGGTCCCGCGCAGCAGCTCCTCCATCTCGCTGACGATCGACTCGAAGTCGGCCGTCGCCAGCGGCTGGAAGACGATCGCGGCGACGCCCTTGGACTCGATGCCGTGACTCGTCGAGAGCGTGACGTAGGCGGTCGTCATCGCGAAGAGGCGGTCGGGCGCCGGGCCCTTGAGCTTCTTGCGCCCGCCCAGCACCGAGTCCAAAAAGCCCATCGCGCCGGCCTTACGCCGCGGCGAGCGTGCCGGTCTGCAGCTCGGACTCCAGGCGCGCGAGCGCCGCGATCCGCTTCTCCATCGGCGGGTGCGTCGCGAAGAGGCCCATGATCGAGTTCTTCGCGCCCGCCGGGAAGATGAAGAACGCGTTCATCTCGCCGGCCACGCGCAGATCCTGCTGCGGCAGACGGCCCATGCCGGAGGCGATCTTCTGCAGCGCCGAGGCCAGGGCGCTGGGGCGGCCGGTGATCAGCGCCGCACCGCGATCGGCGACGAACTCGCGGTAGCGCGAGAGGGCCATCATGAGGATGAAGGAGATCGCGTAGACCAGGGCCGACACGAGGATGACCGCGAGGAAGCCCGGGCCGTCGTCGTCGTCGCTCTGGCCGCCGCCGAAGAAGAAGCCGAACTGCAGGATCATCGACGCGACCGACGCGAAGAACGAGGCGATGGTCATGATCATCACGTCGCGGTTCTTGACGTGCGTGAGCTCGTGCGCCATGACGCCCTCGAGCTCGCTGGGGGAGAGCAGGTTCATGATCCCGGTCGTCGCGCAGACCGTGGCGCTCTTCTGCGAGCGCCCGAGCGCGAAGGCGTTGGGCATGTCGGTCTGGGCGACGGCGATCTTCGGCTTGGGCAGATCGGCCTGGATGCACAGGCGCTCGATCATCGCGTGCAGCTCGGGGGCCTCGGCCGGGGTGACCTCGCGCGCGCCCATCGCGTGCAGCGCGAGCTTGTCCGACGTGAACAGCTGGGCGGCCGCCAGCCCGACGGCGATGACCACGATGAACAGCGCGTTGACACCCGCCGCGAACAGCACGCCGACGAACACGACGTACAGCAGGCCGAGAAGGAACATCGTGAGCAGCATCCGCGCCTGGAGGCCAGGATCGCGGCCGAACTGGGTCTTGGTGACGGGCATGAGCCCATTCTGCCAAAGGGCCGAGAGCAACTCGCCGCAAGGACGGTCGCAAGGCTCCATAACCCGAGCCGGCGGTTGGTGGGCCGCGCGGCGCGAACCTAGACTCGGCGGTTGCATGCGCGCCCGCATCCTTCTCGCACTCGCGTCCGTCGCGCTCCCGCTGGCCCTCTGGGCCACCCTGCCGATGAGCTCCTCCGGGCAGTCCAAGCAGCAGGAGCTCTCCAGGCTGCACTCGCGCATCGACGCGGCGCGCAAGAAGATCGGGCGCAAGAAGGGCACCGAGCGCGTGCTGACGACCCAGATCAGCGGCTACACGCAGCGCATCGGCCGCCTGCAGGGGAAGATCTCCACGCTGGCCGGCCGCCAGCAGCGCATCCAGGCCGACCTCGATGCCAAGCGCGCCGAGCTCGAGAGCCTGCGCACGCAGCTGCGCGGCGAGCGGGCGCGGCTCGTGCGCCTGCGCAGGCGCTTCGTGCAGACGCGCGGCGCGCTGCGCACCCGGCTCGTCGAGATCTACAAGGCCGGCAAGCCCGACTTCATCACGGTCATCCTCAACTCCGACGGCTTCGCGGACCTGCTCGAGCGCGGCGAGTTCATCAAGCGCATCTCCGACCAGGACCGCCACATCGTCACGATCGTGCGCGCCGCCAAGGCCGACTCCACGCGCAGCGAGAAGCGCCTGAACCGCCTCGAGGGCCGCCAGCAGACCGTCACCGAGATCGTCCAGCAGCGCCGCGACGAGATCGCGGGCGTGAAGATGGAGCTCATCGGCACGCGCGTCGGCTATGCCCGTACCAAGGCCGGCAAGGCGGCCGCGCTGAGCAAGGTGCGCGACGACCGCAAGAGCCTGCAGAGCCACGTCGACGACCTCGAGGCGGCGTCGAGCAGGATCGCCGCCCAGCTCAACCAGGTCCAGCGGTCAGGCGACTTCCCGATCCGCCAGGGCTCGGGCAGCATGATCTGGCCGGTCAACGGGCCGATCGTGGGCGCCTTCGGCGAGCAGCGCCCCGGCCACATCCACGCCGGGATCGACATCGCGGTCCCGATGGGCACGCCGATCCATGCCGCCGACGACGGCCGCGTCGTCCTCATGCAGGGCGTCGGCGCGTCGGGCGGCTACGGCAACTACACCTGCGTGCAGCACAGCGCGAGCCTGTCGACGTGCTACGCGCACCAGTCGCAGTTCGGCACCTCGCTCGGCGCGAGCGTCAACAAGGGGCAGGTCATCGGCCTCGTCGGCAACACCGGGCATTCCTTCGGCCCGCACCTGCACTTCGAGGTCCGCGTCAACGGTGTGCCGGTGCAGCCGCTGGGCTACCTGTAGGGGGCCGGGCGCGGCGGCGGTAGCGTTCGCGCCGCGGTGCAGCCCACGATCGACCTCTTCGGCCTCTCCCTGAAGACCTTCGGGCTCTGCTTCGGGCTGTCGTTCATCGTCTCCGGCGCGATCGTGGCGCGGCGCCTGCGCGAGCTCGGGCGCCCGCCGGACTGGGCCTACGAGATGGTCTTCGCGGCGCTCGTCGGCGGCCTCGTCGGGGCGCGCGGGTACTGGCTGCTCGGCCACACGAGCCAGGTCGGCTCAGACCCGCTGGGCTCGATCTTCGGGGGCTCGGGCCTCGTCTGGTTCGGCGGGGCGCTCGGCGGCGCTGCCGGCGTCCTGGGCTGGGCCTATCGCAAGGGCATGTTCAACCTGCTGCTGCTGGACATCTGCTCGCCGGCGCTCGCGATGGGCTACGCGGTCGGGCGCATCGGCTGCCAGGTCTCCGGCGACGGCGACTACGGCATCCCGACCGACCTGCCGTGGGGCATGGCCTACCCGCACGGCGCCGTGCCGACGACCGACGTCGTGCACCCCACGCCGATCTACGAGACGCTCTCGATGGGCCTGCTCGCCTGGTGTCTGTGGCGCGCCCGCGAGACGTACCGGCCCGGCGTCCTGTTCGCGTTCTACCTGCTCGGCGCCGGCACCGAGCGCCTGCTGGTCGAGTTCGTCCGGCGCAACGAGCCCGTCTTCGCCGGGCTGACCGAGGCCCAGCTGACGAGCGTGGTGATGATGGTCGCCGGGCTCGTGTGGCTCTGGCGGGCGGCCCGCGCGGGCGGGCTGCGGCGCGAGCCCGCGGCCGCGGCGCCACGCGCCGCAACGGCCTAGGACGCAGCCGCTCCCGCAACCAGCGCCTGCAGGTTCTCGGCGAACTGCTCCATCTGGCTGCCCGCGGCCTCGGTGATCATGTGCTCGCCGAACATGCCGTCGGCGATCGTTGCGTCGGTGTGGATCGACACGTTCGTGTTCGCGCCCAGCTCGGCGAGCGTGATCTCGATCGTCGCCTCGCCGACGGGGTCGCCGTCGGCCTCGCGCGCGTTGTTGGTCATGACGAGCCGGTGGCCCTCGGGGTCGCGCTCGACGACGGTGATCGTGCCGAGCAGGTGCTTGAACAGCGGCCCGAGGTGCGCCTTGACGGCGACTTCGAAGACGTCGTCGCCCTTGCGCTCCAGCAGCTCCGCGTCCGGAACACACGGCACGACGCGCTCGACGTCGGAGATCGCCGCGTAGACGTCGTCGATCGGCGCCTGCACCGAGAAGGAGTCGTCGAACTGCACGGGGCGGCAATCCCCGCGACGGGTGCTGGGCAAACGGGGCGCCGCCGGACCGGGCGCTACGGTCTCGCCTCGGCATGGTGGCCAGGCGTTCGCTGGGGCGACAGTTCGGATGGCTCTGGGCGGCGTACGCCGCCAGCACGTTCGGCACGTGGATCGCGTTCGACGCGTTCCCGCTGATCGCGATCCTCGTGCTGCACGACGGGACGACCGAGGTGTCGGCGCTGGCGGCCACGGGACTGGCGGTGGGGGCGGCTGTCGCGGTGCCGGTGGGCCCCTGGGTGGAGTTCCGCCGCAAGCGGCCGGTGATGGTCGCGATGGACCTGACGCGCTTCGCGGCGTTGACGAGCGTGCCCGCCGCGTACGCGCTCGGGTGGCTGAGCTTCGCCCAGCTCCTCGTCGTCTCCGTCGTCGTCGGCGCCGCCGACATCGCCTTCAAGGCGGCCGGCGGCGCATGCCTGAAGACGCTCGTGGCGCCGGAGGACCTGCTCGTCGCCAACGGGCGACTGGAGTCGACGACCTGGACGGCGACGATGCTGGGACCACCGCTCGGCGGGGCCGCGATCGGGCTGCTCGGCCCCGTGACGACCGTGGTGGCCAACGCCGTCAGCTTCGTGCTCTCGGCGGCGGGGATCCGCGCGATCGGCGGCGACGAGCCGCGTCCCGCGCGAGCCGCTGCGCCACGGCTGCGGGCCGGCGACCTGCTGGACGGCTGGCGCTACATCCTGCGCCACCCGGCGCTGCGCCCGCTGTTTCTCAACACGGTCCTCGTCAATGGCCTGATCCTCGCGACCGCGCCGCTGCTCGCCGTCCTCATGCTCGGCAGCCTCGGGTTCGAGCCCTGGCAGTACGGCCTCGCGTTCGCGGTGCCGTGCGCCGGCGGCCTGCTCGGCTCGCGGCTGGCCGGCCGGCTCGTCGCGCGGTTCGGGCGCGACCGGGTCATGCGCACGGCCGGGACGCTGCGCGCCTGCTGGTCGCTCGGGCTGGCCTTCATCGGCCCCGGGGCCGCCGGGCTCGTGCTCGTGATGGTCGTCGAGCTCGGGCTGATCAGTTGCATGGGCGTGTTCAACCCGGTTTTTGCCACCTACAGGCTGGATCAGACCGCGACGGACCGCGTCGCCCGCACGCTGTCGGCGTGGTCGATCACCAGCAACGCCACGATCGCGGCCATGACCGCGCTGTGGGGCCTGCTGGCGCATCTCACGAGCGCCCGCACCGCGATTGCGATCGCCGGGCTGCTCATGCTGGCGACCCCGCTGCTGCTGGCGCGGCGCGGCCACGCGCAGCGCCACGAGCGCGATCTGGCCCACAGCTGCTGACGCCGCTCGCGCACGGCCTACCGCGGCGCGCCAAGCGCCTCGACCGGCGAGCGCCGCCCGCCACCGGGCCCCGGCGCGGCGGACGGCCGCGCCAGCGCGGCGACG
>JAXDFS010000387.1:0-3079 GCA_034665465.1 Solirubrobacteraceae bacterium | reverse complement strand
GTAGTCGGCGATCGTCCAGCCGACCTGCTCGCGGATGACGTCGGGCGGGGCGTCGAAGATCGTGAGCCCCAGCGGCGCGACCTTCAGCGGGAAGACGGGGTTGCCCGACAGCGCCCAGTTGCGGGCGAGCCAGACGACGATGCCGCCGAGCGTCAGCCCGCCGACGAGCAGCCCGTCGCCGAGCGCGCCCCGCAGGCCGCCGCCGCGCGCGGCGGCGAGCCGCGGGAGCCGCCCCGCCGCCCAGGCGGCGACCGGCGTCGCGAGCAGCAGCGCCGGCACCGCGTAGCGCGTGTTGGCGCTCGCCAGCGACGGGTCGCCCTTCAGGCCCAGGGCGGTCGCCGGGGTGATGACGTACACGAGCGCGAGTGCCACGGCGCCGGCGGAGAGGGCCAGCACGGCCGCGTCGGCAGCGCGACGGCGCCGGGCCGCGAGGATCGCCACGACCGCGATCGCCAGCGCGCAGACGATCGGGATCAGTCCCAGCCCCTTGACCATCTGGCCGGCGAGCTGGCGCAGCACGTGCGGGTCGCCGGCGTAGTCGGCGATCGTGAAGCCGACCTGCTCGCGGATGACGTCTCGCGGCGCGTCGAAGATCGTCAGGCCGAACGGCGCGACCTTCAGCGGGAAGACGGGGTTGCCCGACAGCGCGAGGTTGCGCACGAGCCAGACGATCACGCCGGCCAGCGTCAGCCCGCCGACGAGGATCCCGTCGCCCAGCGCGCGCGGGAGCGTGGCACCGTGCGCGCCCCGGCGCACGGCGATCAGCCGCGCGACGAGCCAGATCACCACGACGCCGGCCACCGAGCTGACGCCGTACCACTTCGTCCCGCAGGCGATCGCGAGCGCGACGCCGGCCAGCACGAGGTCCGAGCGCCGGCCGGTGCGCGCGTGGCGCAGGAGGAAGAGGACGCCGCAGGCGAACGTCGTCCACATCAGCGAGTCCGGCAGCGCGCGCGGGATCGTCGCGATCCCCACGACGGGCAGCGACACGGCGGCGGCCGCGGCGAGGACGGCCGCCGCGTGCGGCGCGCGCAGCTCACGCGCGACCGCGAAGACCGCCACCGCCGTCGTCACGAGGAAGAACGTGATCGGCAGCCGCACCAGGAAGTCGTTGTGCCACGGCAGCACCGTGCTGAGCAGGACCACGTCGCCGTTGTGGGGGTAGTCGCCGTGCGCCAGCAGCGGGACGAACTGGTCGATCTGCCACACCGAGCCGGTCTGGATCCAGCGCGCCACGTTTGGCAGGTGGAAGGTCAGCGGGTCGACGCCGACGAGCTCGTCGCCCGCCCAGCGCGCGAGGTCGGCCAGGGCGGCGGCGGCCGCGAAGGCCGCCGCGAGGCCGGCAAGAGCCCACGCCGCCGTGCTGCTTGGCGGCGGCGCCCGCAGCGGCGCATCGGGCGTGGCGGCGCCGCGGCCCGCCGGCCGCACGAGCGCGGCGAGGCCGAGCGCGAGGGCGGCCGCCGCCAGCACCGTCCCGCGGGCGAGGATCCCGAGCATCAGCGGGACGAGGTGCACGGCGATCAGCACCGCCGTCCCGATCACCGCGCCCGCCAGCACGCGCGTGAGCGCGTCGAGGTGGGGCAGGCGGCGGCGCACGACGAGCGCTGCCGCCAGCGCCACGGCGCCGAGCATCGCGGTGAACAGCGCGGTGCCGGCGAGGAAGTCCTCGAGGGGCATGACGCGGGCAGGCTAGTCCCTCGACCAGCTGGCCCGGGCCGTATCGTGGCGGGGTGTCGCGCCCCGGCCTGCTCTCGATCCTCGTCGTCACCTACGACCACGCCGAGGAGATCGACGCCTGCATCGGCGGGGCGCTGGCCCAGGAGCGCGACGATCTGGCCGTCGAGGTCCTCGTCGCCGACAACGCGTCGCGCGACGACACCGCGGCCCGCGTGGCCGCCCGCGGCGACGCCCGCGTGCGCCTGCTGCAGATGGGCTCCAACCGCGGCTTCGCGGCCGCCGTCAATGCCGCCTTCGCGGCCGGCGCCGGCGAGCATGTGCTGCTCCTGAACCCCGACTGCGTCATGGATCCCGGCTGCGCGCGGGCGCTGCGCGAGCACCTGCGCGCGCAGCCGCAGGTCGGCCTCGCCGCCGCGTTGTTGCACGACCCCGACGGCAGCCCGCAGCTCTTCGCCCGCCGCTGGCTCACGCTCGCCGGTGCGCTCTGGTCCTTCACGTCGGTCGGGCGCCGGATCGACGCGGGGCTGCGCGGCGGTCGCGCGCTGGCCGGCCGGCGCTACGAGGAGCTGTGGGCCGGCGGGCCGCCGCGCGAGCCGGTCGCGGTCTTCTGCCCTGCGGCGGCCTGCGTCATGGCGGCGCGCGCGACGCTCGAGCCCGCGCCGCTGGACGAGGCCTTCCCGCTCTTCTTCAACGACGGCGAGCTGTGCGCGCGCGTCCTGGCCTCCGGCCGGCGGATCGAGATCGTCCCGGCGGCGACCGCCGCCCATGGCTACGGCACGAGCGTCACCCGCGCCCAGCGCGCCGACCCGGCGCGCATGCGCGCCGAATGGGTCGCGTCGCTGCTGCGCTACGCGGGGCGCGTCTGGTCGCGCCCGGCGCAGGCGGTGCTTGCCGCCGCGCTGCTCGCCGACGCCATCGCCGGTGCGGCGCTCTGCCTCGCGCACCGCGAGGACCCGCGCGAGGTGCGCGGGACGCTCGGCGGGCTGGGCCTGCCCGGCGGGCCGCCGCCGCTGCTGACGCCGACGTGGAGGTCGCGCGGATGAGCGCGATCGCCCCCGGCGGCGCGCGCCCGACCGCGGGCTCGGGGCTGCGCATCCGCGCGGCCCGCGGCACGATCGTCAACGCCGTCTTCTTCACGGCGATCAACACGCTGGCGCTCGTGCGCGGCTTCCTCGTCGCCGCCTTCCTGACGACGACGGAGTACGGGGTCTGGGGCGTCGTGCTCGTGATCCTCTACACGCTGCAGTTCCTGCGCCAGGTCGGGATCGGCGAGAAGTACATCCAGCAGGACGAGGCCGACCAGGCGCACGCGTTCCGCAAGGCGATGACGCTCGAGGTCGTCTTCGCGGGGATCGTCCTGCTGGCCGGCGTCGCGCTCGTGCCGGCGCTCGCGCTGATCTTC
>JAXDFS010000386.1:0-10335 GCA_034665465.1 Solirubrobacteraceae bacterium | reverse complement strand
GAGCTGCGCCGCTCGATCAGCGCCTCCAGCGCCTGGCGCGCCTGGTTGGCCGCCTTGCCCGTCGGGCCGCGCTCCTGCGGCGCAAGCTGGGCGATGCCGCGCAGGATGTTTGGCAGCTCGGCCTTGCGCCCGAGGTAGCGCACGCGCAGCTCCTCGAGCTCGGCGCTCGTGCCCGCCCCCGCGATCGCCGCCTCGGCCTCGGCGCGCAGCTCTGCGATCCGGTCGGTCATCCGGGAGCCATCGTAGGTCCCGCATTCCCGGCGCGGCCTGCGCCTCCTGCCCCCCGGGTCAGCTCGTAGAGCGCGATCGTCGCGGCCATCGCCGCGTTCAGCGACTCGGTCGCGATCGGGATGTGCGCGACGCGGTCGCAGGCCGCGATGACGTCGGCGGGCAGCCCGGCGCGCTCGGCGCCGACGAGCAGGCTCAGCTCGCCGCCGGCCGGCCCGCTGAGCGGCTCGCCCGCGCCCGCCGCCAGCGCGACGTGCTTCCCCGGCAGCTCGGCGACGCTGGCCGCGCGCGCCACCGCGACGTCGAAGATGGCCCCCATCGACGCCCGCACGGCCTTCGGGCCGAACGGGTCCGCGCAGCCGGGGCCCAGGACGACCGACGAGGCGCCGAAGGCGAGCGCCGAGCGCAGGATCGTCCCGACGTTGCCGGGATCGCCGACGCCCCACAGCGCGACGCACAGCGGGCCGGCGGGCGCGCCCCAGCGCGCCTTGTAGACCCCCAGCTGGCGGGTTCCCGACCCGAGCCCCGAGACGCCGGCGAGCAGCGCGTCCTCGACCTGCTCGCCCGCGAGGCCGCTGCCGGCCGCCGCCAGCACGACGACCGGGCTCCAGCCGGCGGCCGCGGCGGCCGCCACGAGGTCCTCGCCCTCGGCCACGAAGCGCCCGCTGTCGTCACGCGCGCGCCGCCGCGCGAGCCTGCGGATCTCCTTGAGCTTCTCGTTGTGGCTTGAGGTGATGGTCATCTGGTCCGAACGGGTCCTGAAACGAAAAAGGGCGCCGTTCCGGAGAGGAAGCGGCGCCCGTGAGGTCGGTTGCTGTCGGCTGGCGCGAGTCAGGCAGCCGACGCCTCGCGGGCGACGTCGACGAATCGGCGGAAGGTCTCGGGATCGCGCACGGCGATGTCGGCCAGCACCTTGCGGTCCAGCTCGACGCCGGCGACCTGCAGGCCGTGGATGAACGTGCCGTAGGTCATCCCGTTCAGGCGCGCGGCGGCGTTGATGCGGGTGATCCAGAGGCGGCGGAAGTCGCGCTTGCGATTGCGGCGGTCGCGGTACTGGTACGCCTCCGCCTTCATCAGCGCTTCCTTGGCGCGCTTGTAGTTCGAGTTCGCCTCGCCGCGGAAGCCCTTGGTCCGCTCGAGCGTCGAGCGGCGCTTCTTGCGGGCGTGGACGGAGCGCTTGACGCGGGTCACTTACTTCGTCCCCGTGCGCAGGAGCTTCTTGACGCGCGGCGCGTCGTGATCGGAGAGGATGGCCGGCCTGCCCAGCGCGCGCTTGCGCTTGGGCGACTTCTTCTCGAGGATGTGGCTCGTGAAGGGGTGACGGCCGCGAACCTTGCCGTTGGCGGTCATCTTGAAGCGCTTCTTCGCGCCTGAATGGGTCTTCATCTTGGGCATGGCGAGCGCGTCAGTATTGCAGAGTGCCTACGCCGACCGCCGCCGGGCGACGGCCATGACGTAGGTCGCGCGCAGCGTCACCCGGCCGTCGGCGTCGCGCGCGAGCTCGTCGATCACCGGCGCGGCGAGGTCGCGCAACTCGTGCTGGCGCGTGGCCCACGCGAGCGGGCGGAAGGACGCAAACAGCCGCTGCGACGCCTCCTCTCGCGACGCGAAGCTCAGCGTCAGGCCGCCGGGGCGCAGCTCGAAGTCATCGCTGTGGCGGCTGAGCTCCTCGCGCAGGCGCTCCTCGCGGCTCCAGTCCATCGGCGCGCTGGTGCCCGGGCGCGGCGGGTCGTGCTCCTCGGCCAGCCGCAGCAGGCGCCCCACGATGCCGGCCGGCGTCCAGGCCGTGAACGCGACCAGGCCGCCCGGGACCACCACCCGCATGAGCTCGCCGATCGCCCCGGCGCAGTCCGAGCTGAACATCGGCGCGAAGGCGGACACGGCGGTGTCGAAGGCGGCGTCCTCGAAGGGCAGCTGCGCGAGGTCGAAGCGCAGCTCGTCGACCTCGAGCACGCGCGCCCCGGGCGGGCGCGGCAGCGCCGCCGACACCGGCGCCCACAGCTCGGATGCGTGCTTGTGCGCCCAGGCGGGAGCCGGCGGCGGCACACCCGGCCGGGCCGGGACGCGAGGCTTGGACGGTGGACCGGCTCGCCGGGCGGGCGAATCGGGCAGCTTCTGGTCGAGCTCCTCCGCGACGCGCTCGGCGGCCCGCGAGAGGCCGAGCGTGAAGAGGTTGCGCCGCGACAGCATGCGAGCGCCGGCGGGTCAGGCCTTGGTATCGGCCTCGGCGGCGGCCGGCTCGGGGGCGTCTTCGATCGCGGCGGGCGCGTCGTCTGCCTCGTCCGCATCGGCGGCGCCGGCCTCCGTCTCGTCGCCCGCGACGGCGGGCTCGGGCTCGGCCTCGACGCTCGCCGCGGCGGGCGCCGGCGTCTGCTCCGGAGCATCGGGCTCGGGTGCCTCGGGCTCCGGGGCGGCGCCGGCCGACCCGGCGTCGATCTCGCCGCTCAGGACGGCCTTGGACGGCCCGAGCATCATCGTCATGTTGCGCCCGTCCTGGATCGGGCGCTGCTCGATGACGGCGAGCTCTGCGAGCTCCTCGGCCAGGCGGTCGAGGATCATCACGCCGCGCTCGGGATGCGTGACCTCGCGCCCGCGGAACATGATCGTGATCTTGACCTTGTCCTTGTGGCGCAGGAAGCGCTCGACGTGGCCCTTCTTCGTGTTGTAGTCGTTGTCCGCGATCTTCGGCCGGAACTTGATCTCGCGGATCGTGATCTGCTGCTGGTGCTTGCGCGCCTGCTTGAGCTTCTGGGCCTGCTCGTACTTGTACTTGGAGTAGTCGAGCACGCGGCAGACGGGCGGGCGCGCGTCAGGGGCCACCTCGACGAGGTCGAGATCGCGCTCCTGGGCGTAGCGCAGCGCGTCGTTGGTGCGCATCACGCCGACCTGCTCGCCCTTCTCGTCGATGAGCCGGACCTCGGGCACGCGAATGCGTTCGTTGATCCGTGTCGAGTCCCGCTCGGGCGGGCGCCGGTCGAACCTGCGAGGGACCGGCACTAGCTGTGTGTGACGCGCGTCAAGCGGAGAGCGTGCGCGGCGAGAAGATCTTGGAGTCGGTCAACCGGGTGAGTATACGCCGCTCAGGCGCTTCGGTGTCGAGAAATGTCCGCCAACCGGGTGACGAACTCCGCGACCGGCACGCTGCCGGTGTCGCCCTGGCGGTGCTCGCGCACCGCGACGGAGCCGGACTCGGCCTCGCGATCGCCGATGACGAGCATGTAGGGGATCTTGCGCAGCTCGGCGTCGCGGATCTTGCGGCCCACGGATTCGGTGCGGTCGTCGAGCTCGCCGCGCAGCCCCGCCGCACGCATGGCGTCCTGCACCTTCGCGCCCGCCTCGACGTGGCGATCGGAGATCGGCAGCACGATCGCCTGGACGGGCGTCAGCCAGACCGGGAACTCGCCGGCGTAGTGCTCGACGAGGATGCCGATGAAGCGCTCGTAGGAGCCCATGAGCGCGCGATGGATCATCACGACGCGGTGCTCGGCATTGTCGGCGCCGGTGTACGTCAGGTCGAAGCGCTCCGGGAAGGAGTAGTCCAGCTGGACGGTGCCCAGCTGCCACGAGCGCCCGAGCGAGTCGGTCATGTGCAGGTCGATCTTCGGGCCGTAGAAGGCGCCGTCGCCCTCGTTGAGCACGTAGGGCAGGCCGCGCGCGTCGAGCGCCTGCGCCAGCGCCGCCTCGGCGCGATCCCACAGCGCGTCGTCGCCGACGCGCTCCTCGGGACGCGTCGAGAGCTCCAGGTGCGGCTCGATGCCGAACAGCGCGTAGGTGTCGAAGGCGAAGTCCAGGCAGGCGCTGACCTCGGCCTGGACCTGGTCGTCGGTGCAGAAGATGTGGGCGTCGTCCTGAGCGAAGTGGCGCACGCGCAGCAGCCCGTGCAGCGTGCCGCTGGGCTCGTTGCGATGCAGCAGGCCCGGCTCGGAGTAGCGCACCGGCAGGTCGCGATAGGACCACTTCTGCAGGCTGAACAGGTGCGCGTGTCCGGGGCAGTTCATCGGCTTGATCCCGAACTCGCGGCCCTCGGTCTCGGTGACGAACATGTGCTGGCGGTACTTGCCCCAGTGCCCCGAGGTCTTCCACAGCTCGCTGTCGTAGAGCTGGGGGGTCTTGACCTCGGTGTAGCCGCGCTCGATCCCCATCTCGCGGCTCACGCCGACGAGCTCGTTGAACAGCCGGGTGCCGTTGGGCAGCCAGAACGCGCTGCCGGGCGCCACCTCGGAGAAGGCGAACAGGCCCAGCTGCGGGCCCAGGCGCCGGTGGTCGCGGGCCTTGGCCTGCTCGAGGCGCTCGATGTGCTCGGCAAGCTCCTCCTTGGTGAAGAACGCCGTCCCGTAGATGCGGGTCAGCATCTGACGGTCGGCGTCGCCGCGCCAGTAGGCGCCCGCGACCGACTGCAGCTTCACCGCCTTGATGCGCTTCGTGCCCGGGCCGTGGGGGCCGCGGCAGAGGTCGGTGAAGGGCCCGTTGGTGTAGAGGCTCACGGTCTCGACGCCTTCGTTGCGCACGAGGTCTTCGATGAGCTCGACCTTGTAGTCCTGCCCCTCGCCGCGGAAGCGCTCGAGGGCGTCTGCGACCGTGACCTCCTCGCGGACGAACTGCTCGTCGGCGTTGATGTGGCGGCGCATCTCCTGCTCGATGCGCGCAAAGTCGGCGTCGGAGATCGTCACGCCCGCCGGGAACTCGAAGTCGTAGTAGAAGCCGTTGTCGATCGCGGGGCCGATCGAGATCTTCACGCCGGGATAGAGGTCCATGACCGCGGCGGCCAGGACGTGGGCCGCGTCGTGGCGGATGACGTCCAGCGCCCCCTCGCTCTTGGACGTGACGATCTCCAGGGGCTCGCCGTCGATCAGCTCGCGCCCGAGATCGCGAAGCTCGCCGTTCTGGCGCACCGCCAGCGCCGCCCGGGCCAGGCCCGGGCCGATCGCCAGCGCGGCGTCGGCGCCGGTGGCGCCCTCGGGCAGGTCGAGCGCGGTTCCGTCGGGGAGGGTGACGTTCACCGCGCCATTGTCACATCACTCGGCGTTTGCGAACGCCCGCATATGCCTACCCCGTGTCGAGGGCCGCAGGGACGGCGGTTCGAACCACAGTCCCACAGATTGAAGGAGCGACAATGGGCAACGAACTGGACGGTCGCACGATCGCCAAGGGCCTCGGCGTCTTCAGCCTCGCCCTCGGCATCCCGCAGATCCTCATGCCCGGGCGCGTCAACCGCATGATCGGCGTGCGCGACGACGCCCGCAGCCGCATGTGGATGCGCGCGGTGGGCATGCGCGAGATCGCCGCAGGCGTCGGCATCTTCAGCGAGCGCCGGCCGGCGCAGTGGGTCTGGGCGCGCGTCGCGGGCGACACGATGGATCTCGCGCTGCTGGGCTCCGCGCTGCGCGGGCACAGCGAGCAGCCGGCGCGCACGCTCGCCGCGACCGGCGCCGTGGTGGGCACCTTCGCGGCCGACGTGGTCGACGGCGTGCGGCTCGGCCGCAAGGAGGACGCCCCGCAGGCGCAGGACGCCGATGCACGTCAAGGCCGCCATCACGGTGCGCCGCGCCCGCGGCGAGCTCTACGCGTTCTGGCGCGACTTCGAGGGCTTCCCGGACTTCATGGCGCACCTCGAGGAGGTCCGCGAGACCGCGCCCGGCCGTTCGCACTGGAAGGCGACCGCCCCGCTGGGGATGAGCGCCGAGTGGGACGCGCAGATCACCGAGGACGTCGCGGGCGAGCGGATCTCCTGGCACTCGGTCGAGGGCTCGAAGATCGAGAACTCCGGGACCGTGCACTTCATCCCGGCCCCGGGCGACCAGGGCACCGAGGTCCACGTCGAGCTGCGCTACGACGTTCCCGGCGGGGCCGTAGGAGCGCTCGCCGCCAAGCTCTTCGGCGAGGAGCCGGCGATACAGATCAAGGACGACCTGCGCCGCTTCAAGCAGATCGTCGAGACCGGCGAGATCGCGCGCTCGGAGGGCACGCCCACGGGCCAGCTCGGCAAGCGCATGCTCAGGCAGCGTCCGGCGCAGCCGCTTCCGGCAGATGAGCTGCGCGCCGTCACGTCAGGAGGCGACGCATGAGGGCCACCGTCTGGTCGGGCCGCAACAAGGTCCAGGTCGAGAACGTCCCCGATCCACAGATCCTCAACGGCCGCGACGCGATCGTGAAGATCAGCTCGACGGCAATCTGCGGCTCGGACCTGCATCTCTACGACGGCTACATCCCGTCGATGCGCAAGGGCGACATCCTCGGCCACGAGTTCATGGGCGAGGTCGTCGAGACCGGGCGTGACGTCGGCAATCTCGAGGTCGGCGATCGCGTCGTCGTCCCGTTCCCGATCGCCTGCGGCGCGTGCAACGCGTGCGCTCGCGGGCTCTTCTCGCTCTGCGAGAACTCCAACCCCAACGCGTCGATGGCCGAGAAGATGTTCGGCGACGCGACGGCCGGGATCTTCGGCTACTCCCATCTGACCGGCGGCTACGCCGGCGGGCAGGCCGAGTACGCGCGGGTGCCGTTCGCCGACGTCGGGCCGATCAAGATCGAGAGCGACCTCGAGGACGAGCAGGTGCTGTTCTTGTCAGACGTCTTCCCCACCGGCTGGATGGCGGCGGAGATGTGCGACATCAAGCCGGGCGACGTCGTCGCCGTGTGGGGCTGCGGGCCGGTCGGCCAGTTCGCGATCGCCAGCGCCTACCTGCTCGGCGCCGAGCGCGTCATCGCGATCGACCGCTTCGGCTACCGCCTGCAGATGGCACGCGACAAGGCCGGCGCCGAGATCATCGACTACGAGCAGGCGCCGGTGCGCGCGACGCTGCGCGAGATGACGGGGGGTCGCGGCCCCGACCACTGCATCGACGCCGTCGGGATGGAGGCCCACCACCACAACCCGGGCATGTACGCCTACGACCGCGTCAAGCAGGCCACGCGGCTGGAGAGCGAGCGCGGCTACTCCCTGCGCGAGGCGATCTTCTCCTGTCGCAACGGCGGGACGCTGTCGATCGCGGGCGTCTACGGGGGCTTCATGGACAAGTTCCCGATCGGCGCGGTGATGAACAGGGGCCTGACGATCAAGACCGGGCAGTGCCACGTGCACCGCTATCTGCGCCCGCTGCTGGACCGGATCGAGAAGGGCGACATCGACCCGAGCTTCATCGTCACCCACCGCATGTCGCTCGACGACGCGTCCGACGGCTACGAGACCTTCAAGCACAAGCAGGACGAGTGCGTGAAGGTCGTGCTCAAGCCGTAGCCCGCGGCCCTCGCCGGCGGGCAGCCTGGTGGCGCCCGCCGGCTCGGTTCGGGCCCGTAGCGAACAGGGGTTGGCATCGGCTGCTAGGGGTCCGCGACCGCGGGTGAGATCGAGGCGCCACAGGCGCCGCCGCCCGCTGCAAACGACCGGCCACCTGCGCCGCGCGTACTCGCGTGTCGCCCCTGGGCCGTTGGAAGGATCCAAACGAATGCGACTCAGAACCCTGGGCGCCGTCTGCGCCACGAGCGCAGTCGCGCTGCCCCTCACGACCCTCGTCCCGATCGCCGCCGCGCAGGCCCCGGCGGCTGCTGCGCCGGCCCCGCCCGGCGCTGCCGCGCCGCCCTCCGCGCTGCCGGTGCTGCCGGGCGACCTGCACATCGCGGCCATGCAGCAGCTCACGACGAAGCACCTCTATTTCGCCCGCCGCTACCACCGGCTGCTCGGCGATCCGCTCTCGCTGCCCGAGCGCCGGGCGCTGCGTGCCGAGGTCGCGCGGCTCACGCCGCCGACGCTGCGCGACGAGACCCGCCACCTGCGCGCGGACATCCGCCAGCTGCGCGGGCGCCTGCAGCGCCATACCGGTGGCGGCGCCGCGGACGTGTCGCTGCCGCCGCAGCTCAGCGCGATCGCCGCGTGCGAGTCCGGCGGCAACCCGCGGGCGCTGTCGGCGGGCGGCACCTACCGCGGCAAGTACCAGTTCGACTTCTCGACCTGGCGCTCGGTCGGCGGCAACGGCGATCCCGCAGCCGCGCCGGAGAGCGAGCAGGATCGCCGTGCCGCGAAGCTGTACCGCAGCGCGGGCGCCGGGCGCTGGCCCGTCTGCGGGCGCTGACGGGCCGGCCACCGGCCCGGCGGTCACGCGCCGGGCCGGGACGGCCGCCCCGATGGGTCGACTAGCCTGCGCTGCCATGGATCCCGCCTCGCTGCGCGCCGCGTTCCCCGTCCTCGGCCGGCGCGCCTACCTCAACGCCGGCACCTGCGGCCCGCTGCCGCTGCCCGCCGCTCAGGCGGCCGGCGATCTGCTCGAGCAGGCGCTGCGCGACGGCCGTGCCGGCAGCTACTTCCAGGACATGCTCGCCCTGCGCGGGCGCCTGCGCGGCGCCTACGCGCAGCTGCTCGGCGCCGAGCCCGACGACGTCGCGCTGACGACCTGTACGAGCGAGGGCATCGTCCGGGTCCTTGCCGGCCTGGATCTGCGCCCCGGCGACGAGGTCCTGACCTGCACCGACGAGCATCCGGGGCTGCTCGGCCCGCTCGCGGCGGCGCGCGCCCGGCGCGGCCTCGAGATCCGAACCGCCCCCTTCGACCAGCTCGCCGAGGCGGTCTCCCCCGCGACGCGCCTGGTCGCGTGCTCGCACGTCAGCTGGGTCGACGGCCGCCTGGCACCGGACTTCACCGGGCTCGACATCCCGGTGCTGCTCGACGGAGCGCAGGGCGTCGGCGCCGTGCCGGTCGACGTCGAGGCGCTCGGCTGCTCCTTCTACGCCGGCTCGGGGCAGAAGTGGCTCTGCGGGCCGATCGGCACCGGGATGCTGTGGGTCTCGCCCGCCTGGAGCGACCGCCTGCCCGCGATCGGGCCGACGTACCTCAACCTCGCCAATCCCAAGGACGGCCTCGACGCCGTCGCGCACGAGACCGCCGCCCGCCACGACGCGTCGGCGCAGAGCCCGGAGACGATCACGGCTGCCGCCAGCGCGCTGGACGTGCTGGGCGCCCAGGGCTGGGAGGCCGTCCACGAGCGCGCCGCCACCCTCGCCGCGACGCTGGCGGACATGCTCGCCGAGCGCGGCCTGCGGGTCGCCCCCCGCGACCGCACGACGCTCGTCTCCTGGGAGGACGGCGACCCCGCCGCCACGCGCGAGCGCCTCTTCGACGCCGGCGTCGTCATCCGCGACCTGCCGGGCACCGGCCTGCTGCGCGCCTCCGTCGGCGCCTGGAACGACGAGTCCGACCTCGAGCGCCTGCTCGCCGCGCTGTAGCTACCGGCGCCGGTCCCAGGCGCCGGGATCCGTCGTCAGGTCGGTGACGTGGGCCGGGACCGATCCGGACGCCACGTCAGCCAGCGAGACCTCCTCGAGCACCCGCCGCACGCTGACGCGCAGAGCGATCCAGACGTCGCGCAGCGGCTCGGCGGTGCCCTTGAACTCGACGTCCTCGGGGCGCCTGCCACTCACGCCGGCCAGCGGCCCGTCAATCGCGCGGATGATGTCGGCGAGCGAGATCTCGGCGGCCGGGCGGGCGAGCAGATGGCCGCCCTCGGGCCCGCGGCGGCTGTCGACGATGCCGGCCTGGCGCAGCCCCTGAAGGATGTTCTCCAGGAACTTGACGGGGATCTCCTGGGCCCGGGCCAGGGTCTCGGCCTTGACCGGACGGTCGGGCTCCTCGCCCTGCTGTGCGGCTGCCAGCTCCACGCTTGCGCGTACGGCGTAGTCGACCTTGGCGGAGACCCTCACGCGGCCATCATGCCGCGAACTCGCGGTCATGGTGCACGCGCAGCCACACGAGCTGCCCCGCGCGCAGCTCGAGCTCGTCAGCCCGGTCGCGGGTCGCGAGGATGGGGACGGCGCTGCCGTCGCCGAGAACGGCCTCGATGCGCACCTCGAACCCGACGCGCGCGACGCGCTCGATCATCGCCTCGATCGCGCCGTCCTCGCGATCGTCGAGCAGCTCGATGTCGTGCGGGCGCACCCACCTGCCGCCGAGCTGGCTGACCGGGCCGACGAAGCCCATGACGAACGGGTTCGCGGGGCGCTCGTAGAGGTCGTCGGGCGTGCCGGTCTGCTCGATGCGCCCGACGTTGATGACCGCGACCTGCTGGGCGACCTCGAGCGCCTCCTCCTGGTCGTGCGTGACGAAGATCGTCGTCACGTGGA
>JAXDFS010000385.1:0-9363 GCA_034665465.1 Solirubrobacteraceae bacterium | reverse complement strand
GCTGGCTGGAGGTCTGCGTCAGCGACGAGGGAATCGGGATGCTTCCGGGGATCGATCCCACGAGCCTCGGCAACGGGCTTGCGGTGATCTACCGCGTCGCCGATCTTGTCCGCGTGGAGGACGCGATGCCCGGGGTGCGAGTGCGGATGACGTTCGCGATCGGCTGGGGCTGAGGCGCGGCGCGCGCACGTCTGCGCACATCGGCACTTGCGTTGACGGCGTTGGCTAGAATCAGCTTGTCTGCGCGCTTCGAACGGTGCGCGGGCGCCAGGTTGATCGCGGAGACGTCGTCTGCCGAGGTGGCAGAGGCTGGACCTGCGAGACCCCGCGGGGGGCTCGGATGATCGAGGACGAAGTGCAGCGGGACGGGCAGCTGCTCGCCAGACCCGCGATCAGGCACAAGGCCGGGGAGCTGACGCTGAGCTCCGAGCGACAGGGCGACGTGCACGTCATCGCCCTCAACGGCGAGCTCGATCTCGCGACCGCCGGCGCCCTCGAGCGGGAGTTGCTGCGCGTAGAGGCCACCGACGCCGCGTCGATCGTCCTGGATCTGTCGGGCCTGACGTTCATGGATTCGACCGGCATCCGGGTCATGCTCAGCGCCGACGCGCGCTCGCGTGCTGACTCCGAGCGCTTGGCGCTCCTGCGCGGCCCGTTCGCCGTCCAGCGCGTCTTCGAGCTGACCGGCGTCGTCGACCTGCTGCCATTCGCCGACTGAACTCCGCTCTCGGCCGGCGGGTCAGGCACCTCGTGAAGGCGAGGTATATGCCTCGCTATGATCCGGCGCTCGGATGGGACTCGCCACCCAAGCGGATATCGCCTCGCCGGACCTCGACCAGTTCATCGCCGCCTGGGAGCGCTTCGGCCGCGCGGCCCGCCGCGCGCACGGCCGCGCCAACCAGGCGACCGGCGCCTCGCTCACCCACGCGCAGTACCTGCTCGTCGAGCGCCTGCTCGACGAGCCGCCCACAGCGGTGTGCCAGCTCGCCGAAGCCGCGGACGTCGCCCAGCCGACGGCGACGCGCATGCTGGCCGGCCTCGAGCGCGACGGGGTCGTGCGCCGGCGCGCGGACGCGGATGACCGCCGGGTCGCGCTGATGGAGCTCACGCCGGACGGCCTGGACCTGGTCGCCGGCAAGCGCGCGCAGATCATGGAGGTGCGCCGCCAGATCTTCGCGAGCATCCCCGAACCCCAGCGCGCGGACGCCGGCGAGCTGCTGCACCGGCTCGCCGTCGCGATGGAGCAGCTGTGAGCGCAGAGGCCGCGACTCCCGCGCCCGAGCGCCAGCACCCGTCGCTGACCCTCGCGGTGCTGACGACGGCCGCGCTCGCCTATGCGCTGTCGCAGACGATGGTCGCCCCGGCGCTGCCCGACATCCAGCGCACGCTGCACACCTCCACGACCTCGGTGACCTGGGTGCTGACCGCCTACCTGCTCAGCGCGTCGATCGCGACGCCGATCGTCGGGCGCTTCGGCGACATGTTCGGCAAGGAGCGGATCCTCGTCTACGTGCTCGGGGCCTTCGCCGCCGGGTCGCTCGTCTGCGCGCTGTCGCACTCGATCGGCGTGCTCATCGCCGGCAGGGCGATCCAGGGCATCGCCGGCGCGATCTTCCCGCTGGCGTTCGGGATCATCCGCGACGAGTTCCCGCGCGACCGCGTCGGCACCGGGATCGGGCTGATCTCCGCCACGTTCGGCATCGGCGGCGCCGCCGGCCTCGTGCTCAGCGGCGTCATCGTCGACAACCTCTCCTACGAGTGGCTGTTCTGGCTCGGGCTGATCGTGACCCTGATGGCGATGCTCGCCACGCACCTGTTCGTTCCGGAGTCGCCCGTGAAGAGCCCGGCGCGGATCGACTGGGGCGGCGCGGCCCTGCTCTCGGCCGCGCTGCTGTGCCTGCTGACCGCCGTCAGCTACGGCCCGCAGTGGGGCTGGAGCTCGGGGCGCGTGCTCGGCCTCTTCGTCGTCGCAGCGGCGCTCGGCGGCGTCTGGGTGCGTTACGAGACACGCGTGACCGAGCCGATGGTCGACATGCGCGTGATGCGCGAGCGCGCCGTGTGGACGACGAACCTGACCGGCCTGCTCGTCGGCTTCGGGATGTTCGGCTCCTTCATCCTGATCCCCAAGCTCGTCCAGCTGTCCCCCGCCGGCGGCTACGGCTTCGGTGCGACGGTCACCCAGGCGGGGGTCTTCCTGCTGCCCTCGGCGGCGGTCATGCTGATCGCCGGTCCGATGGCGGGCGCGCTCGGCAACCGCTTCGGCTCGCGCGTGCCGCTCGTGATCGGCACGATCGTCGCGACGCTGGCCTTCGCGCTGCTCGCCGTCGCGCACGACCAGCGCTGGGAGATCTACCTCGCAGGCGCGCTGATGGGCATCGGGATCGGCTTCTCGTTCGCCGCGATGGCGAACCTGATCGTCGATGCGGTGCCCCAGGAGCAGGTCGGGGTGGCGACCGGCATCAACAGCATCATGCGCACGATCGGGGGCTCGCTGGGCGCGCAGATCGCCGCCAGCATCGTCGCGTCGCACCTGATCGGCAGCTCGCAGCGCCCGGCCGAGACCGGTTTCACCGAGGCGTTCGTCCTCTCCGCCGCGGTCCTGCTGCTGGCCTGCCTGGCTGCGCTGGCGATTCCGCGGCGCCGCGTTCCGCCGGCCCTGTCGGCCCCGCAGCCGCGCCGGCACGAGCGCGAGCCGGAGCGCGTCGCGACGGCCCGGTCCTGACCGGACCGGGGCGGACCTTGCGCGGCTTGCGATCCCCCTGTTGGGTATGGGGCCTGGGCCCGCAGCAGAGAACGATCCGAGGAGCGCCATGCGACCGCTGATTTCGAGACGTCCGGAGCTGCTGCGCGCGACGTCCGCGCACCGCCCCGGCGCAGCCGTGCTGACGCGGCCGCTACGGCGCGAGATCGCCCGCGCGCTGCCCGAGCGCCCGTTCGCGCTGCGCTTCTGGGACGGGTCCGTCGTGCCCGCCACCGTCGCGAACGCGCCGGTGTTCCACGCGCGCACGCCCGCGGCGCTCGCGCACTTCCTGCGGTCGCCGGGCGAGCTCGGGCTGGGTCGCGCGTACGTCCAGGGCGACCTCGTCACCGACGACCTCGACGCCGCCTTCGAGGTCGTCGACGGCTGGGAGCCGCCCGCCGTGACGGTCTCCGAGCGGGTGCGGCTCACGCTCGCCGCGGTCGCCGCCGCGGGCTGGGCGGGCATCCCGCGGATGCCGTCGATCGAGCTCATCCTCAAGGGCGAGCGCCACTCGGCGGCCCGCGACGCCGCGGCCGTCCGCTACCACTACGACGTCGGCAACGAGTTCTTCGCACTCTTCCTGGACGCCTCGATGACGTACAGCTGCGCGATCTTCTCGCGCGGGGCGCAGACGCTGGAGGAGGCCCAGCGCACGAAGCTCGAGCTCGTCGCGTCCAAGCTGCGGCTGGCGCCCGGCCAGCGCGTGCTCGACGTCGGCTGCGGCTGGGGGAGCTTTGCGATCCACGCCGCGACCGAGCATGGCGCGCGCGTCGTCGGCATCACGCTGTCGCGCTCGCAGGCCGAGCTGGCCCGCCGGCGCGTCGCCGAGGCGGGCGTCGCAGACCAGGTCGAGATCCGCTTCGCCGACTACCGCGAGCTGACCGACGGCCCGTTCGACGCGATCGCGAGCATCGGCATGGTCGAGCACGTCGGCGACGCGCAGATCGACCGCTATGCCGCGACGCTCGCCGGCAACCTCGCGCCCGGCGGGCGCCTGCTCAACCACGGGATTGCCACCCTGGAGGCCGACTACGACCCGACCGACGACGTGTTCTCCGATCGCTACGTCTTCCCCGACGGTGAGGCGCTGCCACTGTCGCGCGTCCAGCTGGCGGTCGAGCGCGCCGGACTGCGCACGACCCACATCGAGGGGTTCGCGGAGGACTACTCGCGCACGCTCACCGAGTGGACCCGGCGCCTCGACGAGCGCCTGGACGATGCCGAGCGGCTCGCCGGGCCCGAGCGCACGCGCATCTGGCGCCTGTACCTGCGCGCCGCCCGCCGCGGCTTCGACGTCGGCTTCACGTCGGTCTTCCAGGTGCTCGCGCACAAGCCATAGCAAGCGCGGCGTGCGCTCAGAGACGCTGCCCGCGCACGGGCTTGACCCTCCAGTCGCTGGAGCCTCGATGATGCGCCGATGGCGGACGACGGCACCCTCATCCCGATCGGAGCGCTCGCGCGGCTGACCGGCCTTCCGGTCCGCACGCTGCGCTTCTACTCCGACAGCGGGCTGCTCGATCCCGCCGGCCGCTCGGATGCCGGCTACCGACTCTACGACGAGGGCGCGGCGGCGCGCGCGCAGCTGCTGCGCGCCCTGCGCGAGCTCGGCGTCGACCTGAGCGCGATCAGGCGCCTGCTCGATCGCGAGCTCAGCGTCGCCGACATCGCGCGCGACCACGCCCGCGCGGTCGACGCGCAGATCCGCGTGCTGCGCCTGCAGCGCGCGGTGCTGCAGGCCACCGCAGCGCGCGATACGACGACCCCACAGGAGATGAAGCTCATGCACGACCTGGCCCGCCTCAGCGCCGCGGAGCGGCGCACCATCGTCACGGACTTCGTCGAGGAGGCCTTCGTCGGCGTCGACGCTGACCCCGGCGTCGCGAAGATGATGCGAGGAGCGCTGCCCGAGCTCCCCGACGAGCCGACGACCGAGCAGCTACAAGCCTGGATCGAGCTCGCCGAGCTCGTCGCCGCCGACGACTTCCGCCGGCGCGTGCGAGCGATGGCGCAGCGCAGTGCCGAGGACCGCGCGGGAGCGCCCGCGGCGCAACCCGGCAGTGCCGCGCACGCGAGCGCGGCGCAGGCGGTCGCCGAGCGCGCGGGCGCCGCACTCGCGGCCGGCATCGACCCCGCGTCCGCCTCCGCGCGACCGGTCGTCGACGACCTCGCGGCCGTCTTCGCGCAGCTGCACGGCTCGCTCGACGGGCCGGAGTTCCGCGCGACGCTGGTCGGGATGATCGAGACGTTCGCCGACCGCCGCGTGGAGCGCTACTGGCAGCTGCTGGCGATCATCAACGGCTGGCCGCAGCGGGCGTCCAGCGCGCCGGCGTGGGAATGGCTGCTGGCTGGGTTGCGCGCGGCCGCGTGAGCTTCCCGGACCGTTCGTCGCCTACGCGCGCTCCCCGGGCTCGCCGACGCCCCGGATGATCTGCACGAGCTCGTCGAGGCCGTAGCCGCGGTGCCCGGCGAGGTCGACCAGCTCGCGGGCGCGCGAGACGATCTCCGTGCGGTCCGGGCCGCCGGCGACGGTGACGCCCCGGCCGCGCCGGAAGTCCAGCAGGCCTTCGTCGCGCAGCAGGCGCAGCGCGCGCAGCACGGTGTTGCGGTTGACCTCGAGCACCGCCGCCAGGTCGCGCGCCGGCGGCAGGCGCTCGCCCGGCCCCGCTTCGCCTTCCGCTATCGCGCGGCGGATCTGGGCCGCGACCTGCTCGTGCAGGCTCAGGGTGGCGTTCGCACCACGATTGACAGCACGCATGGTGCTATGGATACTAGCTTCATGTCGGCGGTCGCGTCACATGCCCGGTCATCGCTGCGCGGCCTCCTGCGCGCCCTCTTCGAGGAGGCCTGGCGGCGCCGTCGCAATCGCCACCGGGTCGTGGCCGTCCTGCTGCTCGGCACCTGCCTCGCTGCCGGGCTCGTCGGCGCCCGAGCTCACCGTCGCGGCGCGGATCCGGCCGCCCGCCCGGCCGTCATCGCGCGGCTCGCGCTGGCGGCGGCCCCTGGGATCGGCGTCGCCTGCCCGCGTGCGCCGAACAGCATCGCCTGCGACCGGGTGGGGATCGCCGTATCGCTGCCCACGCGCCACGCCGACCTGCGCGCGACGATCGCGGGCCGCTCGGTCCGGTTGCGCAACCGCAGCACCGGCGCCTGCCCCCACAGCGGTCCCTGCAGCGGCTTCTACACCGCCTACATGCGCCATGCCGGCCTGCTCGACGGCGCATTGCGAGTGCACCCCGACGCGGGGCGCTACCACTGGTACGGGGGCCACCCCGTTTCCGCCGACCTGCGGCTGACGGCGACGTATCCCGACGGCACGCGGGCGCAGACGACCCGCCGAGTCCCGCTGGCCCCTGGCTGGGGCTGAGCGCGGCGCGGCGCGGTCAGGAGACGGGGACCTGCTCCTTGACGTGCCAGCCGCGGCCTGATTTCACGACGAGCCCATCCTCGGCAAGGCTCGGCAGCACGCGATAGAGATAGTTCTGCTTGATGCCCATCTTGTCTGCGATCTCGGAGATCGTGATGCCCGGGTTCGCACGCACGAGTTCGAGGGCCTCCTTCGCGCGCACGCCGCTGCCCTTCGGCCGCCCTCGCTTGCGGGTGGAGGCTGCCGCCTTCGCGGTGGCGGCCGCCGGCGGCCGACCGCGGGCCCTGGACGAGTGCGTCGAGCTCGTCCGCGGGCTGGGCACGCCTCCGAGCGCGGCCGCCGCCGCCTCCAGGCGCCGGTACTCCTCGACCAGCGGCTTCAACTCGCGTACGCGAGCTGCGATTTCGCTGCGCTTCTCATCCAGAAAGTCAGCCATTGGAGATTCCCCGTTGTTGACGACGTTCGCGGCCGAGCGTGATACGCAAACAGTCTACTCATAGACCATAGAAGCAATTCAATGAATCTGATGGGTGAAGAGCATGCGTCGCTGGGGGTGCCACACCGACGGAAACGCAGACGTCAGGGACCGACCGGCCAGGGCAGGAGCACGCGGGCCAGCAGGTGGCCCGCGCCCCGCACCTGGATGCCGAATGTCGACGCACCGCGCTGCTCGACGTCGAAGCGGTCCGCGAAGTCCTGCGGCCCCGAGCCGCGGCTGTTGGTGAGTGGCGTTCCGAGATCGCCGGCAGGCGGCGGGGAGCGCAGCAGCGTCGTCACCGGCTCGCCCAGCGCCGCGCCGCTCGCGGTGTAGACGACGAAGGCGTAGAGCCGGTCGGGCGTCGTGGCCGGTCCGTCGACCGAGATGCGCCCGACCGCGGCGTCGTCGTGGGACGACAGCACGACGCCGTACTCATGACCGGCGGTGGCTCCGCGCCAGGCGCGGCCGGGGAGCAGCAGCTCGGCGTCTGCATGGAAGAAGGCGCGCTGCGTGGGGGCGCCGGGTACGACCAGGCGGGCCTCCACGGCGTCGAGCCGCGGGCCCGGTTGGCGAAGCGTGATCGACCGTGTGAGCGACACCGAGCCGTGCGCCGGAACGTGGACCGTGATCGACGTCGACGGGGGACAGATCGGTGCCGCCGGGGTCGCTCGCAGGCAGCGGCCAACCCGCAGCGTCCGCGTCGTCGCGCGGCCCGTCGTGCTCCGCGCGGCGAGGATGACCCGGCCGCGGAGCACGTGGTGGCTGCGGTGCAGCGCGAGCTGCAGCGTCGTCACCCGGACGCCGTGCGCATAGGTCACGACGCGCGCGTGGGGTCGTTCGCTGACGGCAATCGGCGTTGCCGCGGAGGCCTGCGTGGTGGCGGCGGCGAGCGCGAGGCCGAGGGCCAGGAGGGCGACGGGCGGGTTGCGAGCGTGCATGCCCATGCAACGTCGCGGGCAGCCGGAAGTCGCGCGGTGACCTCTTGGCCTCGCCCGGCCGCGCCCACGGGCCGGGGATAGCGGTGGCAATTAGGATCACGCCCATGGGCTATTCGAAGAAGAACCTCCGAGACGTCGAGGACGTGGCCGGGCAGCACGGGCTGTCAGAGACCCAGCAGGCGCGCTTCCCGCGCGAAGACCTGGCGGCTGAGCAGACCGGCCTGAACTACCTCACCGTCAGGGCCGGGCGACGCGAGGCGTTCGCCCACCGTCACCGTGAAGCCGAGGAGATCTACGTGATCCTCGCGGGAGCCGGTCGCGTGAAGCTCGACGACGACCTCGTCGATCTCGCCCCGCTCGACGCGGTGCGCGTCGGTCCGGGCGTGGCGCGGATGTTCGAGGCCGGCGACGAGGATCTCGAGGTGCTCGTGTTCGGGCCTCGCATGGAGGGCGACGGCGAGATCGTCCAGGGCTTCTGGAGCGACTGACAGGCTCGCGCGAGCGGTCCTCGTCAGCCGTGTCGACGACTGGGTCAGTCGGCGAACGGCAGGATCTCGGCGACGCCGAGCAGCTCGAAGACCCGCTGGACCTGTGCCTGGCCGCGCCTGAGCGTCAGGCGGCCTCCGGCTGCGCGCGAGCGTGCGTTGGCGTCGAGCAGCAGCCGCACCGCGGTGGAGTCGACGTACAGCAGCCCCGAGAGGTCGAGCACGATCCTGGGGGCATCCGTGCGCTCGACCTGAGCGAGCTCGTACTCCAGGCGCGGGACGCTCGCGAGGTCGAGCTCCCCGAAAGGGCAGATGTGGTGGGCGTCTCCCTCACGCACGGAGCTCAGCGTCAGCGCCGTGAAGTCGGGGGGAGGGCAGGGGGCGGCTGCAAGCCGATGGTCCGTTACGCCGAGATCCGTGTGCACAGGAGGATCATGCAGCGCGCCGGAGCCGCAGCCATCGGAAGACATCGCGCACCGCGATGCGCCAACGCGCACGGCACCCGGGACATTTGGCACCCGGTCGGGCGATCGGCAGACCACAGGGCGGCGGCACCGCCCCCATCCGTAGCCGATACCGAGGGGGCGGGGCGAACTACGCCGCAGCGTGTGGCCGCGGGCGGATGGCGCCGCACGGCCGCTGCCGCAGGCTGGAGGCAGTCCCTACCAGCGTCTCAGAGGAGCTCTCCATGTCCCGCCCATTCCGCCTCGGCGGCATCATCGCCGGCCTCGTGCTCATCGCCTTCGGCGCCGGCGCCATCATCATCGGCCTCAACGGCCGCAGCGAGGTCAACGGCAACATCGCCCGCGAGCAGATCGTCGGCTCGCCCGACATGAACCCGGCACTCATCGCCGTCGCCGCCAGGAAGGCCGGGCTGCACGTCGCGCTGCCGACCTGCGACGTCGCCGGCAACGCGATCTCCAACGGCGGTGAGGCCAAGTGCTTCGCCTCCTACATGCGCATCCACGCCCTCGAGGCCACCGGCGGCAAGACGTACGCGCAGATGCCGCAGTTCGCCACGGCCGACGGCAAGGGCACGAGCGATCCCGCCAAGGCCGCGATCGATCCGAAGACCAAGGGCCCGCTGAGCAACCCGGCGCGCCAGATCTGGATCAGCGAGACGGCGCTGACGACCGCCCTGAACACCTCGTTCTTCGCCTCGTCGGTGGGGATGTTCGCCATCGTGATGGGCGCTGCCCTGCTGCTCACCGGCGGCGGCTTCATCGTCCTGTCCACCGGCCTGCTCGGCTCCGCCGGGCTGCGCCGCAGGACGGCCTCGCGTTCGGCGCGGATCTCCACGCCGGCCGCGGTCTGAGGCCCGCGATGCTCGTCGCCGACCCGGCCGTCTGCATCCGCGA
>JAXDFS010000384.1:0-5023 GCA_034665465.1 Solirubrobacteraceae bacterium | reverse complement strand
CGTGGTGCCGAGGCAGGGCCCATCGATCCCGCCGCCGCCCGAATAGCCGACGCCGAGCACGAACAGCGCAATCAGCCACCACGTCGCGAACAGGCCCGTGAGCAGGAAACGCCGCACCGGATCAATGTACTGCGGGCAAACTCGCGACCTGCAGCCTCACGCCGGTTCGAGCGCACACCGCGTGCGCAGGGCGCGGCCGCGCCGGGCGCTGCCGCGCGTCCCGAGGCCCGCGGGCGCATGCTCGTCGGCCAGCGTCGCGGCGAGCAGGTCGCGCTTGACCTGCTTCAGCTCCGGGGCCCGCCCCGCCCGGCGCAGCCGCCGCGTGCCGAGCGCGTCTGCGAGCGCGAGCTCGAAATGAACCGCGGACATCGAGATCCCGAGCCTGTCGCGTACGGCACGGGCGCTGCTGCCGGCACGGACGTACGCGTCGCGGACCCTGCGGAGCTGCGCGAGATAGTAGAGCGGGTAGCGCGGCGGGGCGAGCGTGCGACGACGCGGACCATTGAGCGGACGCAGCGCGGCGATCGCACGACGCCCGAGCGCAACGCGGGCGAACACCACGACGTCCGCATCGGCGGTGACGAGCTCGAAGGGATCTCCGTAGTCCAATACCGAGACGGCGCGCGTGCGCAAGCTCGCCCGCGGCCGGTTGTCCACCAGCAGCGCATTGCGCTCGCAGATCGAGGCGACCTGGATCTCCAGCGGCGGCGAGCAGCCGTTCTCGCTGCTGGCGTGGCAGTCGCCGTAGATGAACGTCGTCGAGCTGTGATCGGCCAGCACGTCGGTCAGCGGCAGGCCCTCAAAGGCGCGCCCGAGCCAGACGAGCTGGTATCCGGCGGTTCGCTGTGCCGCCCGCGCGCGGTGCATGAGATCCGCCGTGGACCTGGCCGGCGTACCACAGCCGGCCGCCGCCACGGCCAGCAGCGAGATCCCGACCAGGCTCCTCACGACGCGCGGCCAGCAGCCTGCGCACCGAAGCGCACGCTGAACCGCGCGCCGCCGAGCGGCGACTGGCCGACCTCGACGGTCGCGCCGTGGTCGCGCACCTGCTGCGCCACGAGCGCCAGGCCCAGCCCGGACCCGGGCACCTCCTCCGACAGGGCACCGTTGGCTCGCACGAACGGCTCGAAGATCCGACCCCGGTCGCCCTCCGCGACGCCTGGGCCGGCGTCGTCGACGACCAGCTCCGGGTGCCCGCCGTCAGCTGACACCCGCACCTCCACGACCCCGCCCGCCCGCCCGTGGCGCGCGGCGTTCTCGACCAGGTTGTCGGCCAGCAGGCGCAGCCCCGGCTCCCACCCGCGCACGACGACCTCGCTGTCGGGCAGCTCCGACGACCACGAGACCTCCGGATGGCGCGACGCCGCGGCCTCCACCGACGACGCGACGAGCTCCGCGAGGTCGACCTCGGTGTGCGCCACCGCTGCCGCGTCCCCCCGCGCGAGCGCCTGCAACCCGTCGAGCAGCGCCACGAGCCGGCGGTGCTCGGACAGCGCGTCCTCGACGAGCGAGGCTCGCTGTGCCGCGGGGATGTCCGGGTGGCGGCTCAAGGCCGACAGCGTCGCCTGCACGCTCGTCAGCGGGGTGCGCAGCTCGTGTCCGGCGTCGGCCGTGAAGCGCCGCGTGGCGGCCAGCGCGCGCTCGCGATCGGCGGCGGACCGTCCCAGGCGCGCGAGCATGTCGTTGAAGCTCGCCGCCAGCGATCGCAGCTCCGCGGCGCCGTCGTCGCCGGGGACGCGGAGGTCGAGGTCCGAGGTGCTCGCGATGTTCGCCGTCGCCTGGCGCAGCCGGCGCAGTGGGAGCAGCAGCACGTTGGCGACGAACCAGACCCCGAGCCCGGCGGCCAGCAGCGCGCCGACGCCGAATGCCGCCAGGCGGCGGTCAAGCTGGGTCTGGCGATGCTCGAGGCCGCTCAGCCCGGTCGTGACCTCCAGCCGCGCGAGGCCCCCGAGCGAGGGCTTCTGCAGGCTCACGACGTAGGAGCGGTAGCGCCGGCCGCCGACGCTGAACGTGCGCAACCCGCTGCGCGGCGGCGGCCGCAGGCCCGGCGGCGGCCTGCCGGCGTCGACCAGCACCCGGCGCCCGAGCAACAGGCGCAGCGAGGTGCCTGTCGCCGACAGCACCTGGTCGAGGCGGCGGTCGTTGGAGGGCAGCGACTGGTCGACGGCCGCCAGCGCCGTCTCGCGCGACAGCTCGGCCGTCGACCTCAGCCCGTCGTCGAGCGCGGCGCGCTCGGAGCGGTCGACATAGCGCGAGACCATGAGGCCCGCGCCCGCGAGCACGACGGCGAGCACGAGCGTGATGCCGAGCGTGAGGCGACCGCGGAGGCTGCGCATGAGAGGGTCAGGGTCGCAGGATGAAGCCGACGCCGCGAACCGTCTGCAGCACGCGCGGCTCGCCGCCGGCCTCGAGCTTGCGGCGCAGGTAGCCGACGAAGACGTCGGCGATGTTCGTCCCGGGATCGAAGGTGTAGCCCCAGACCTCCTCGTGCAGGCGCTCGCGGTCGAGCACCTCGCCCGGGTTGCGCAGGAACACCTGCAGCAGGTCGAACTCCCGCCGCGTCAGCTCCAGCTCGCGGTCGCCGCGGCGCGCCGCGCGCGAGCGGGGGTCGAGCGCGATGTCGCCGACCGCGACGGCGGCATCCGAGACCACGGGGCGCCGGCGCAGCAGGGCCTGCAGGCGCGCCGTGACCTCCTCGAGGGCGAAGGGCTTGACGACGTAGTCGTCGGCGCCGGCCTGCAGGCCGCGCACGCGGTCGTCGACCTCGTCGCGGGCCGAGAGGACGCAGACCGGCACGTCGTCGCCGGCCGCGCGCAGCCGGCGCAGGACCTCCAGGCCGTCGAGGTCGGGCATCGCGAGGTCGAGCAGGATCACCGCGGGCGACACGGACTCCGCCGCCGCCAGCGCGGCGCGCCCCCCGGACGCGCGCACGACGCGAAAGCCCTCGAGCTCGAGGCCGGCTCCGACAGCGCGCCGGATCGCGGCGTCGTCGTCGACGAGCAGGACCAGCGGCCCGGCGGGGTCCTCGTCATCCACGCGACACGGACTCGCAGTCGCCCGCCACGTGGTCGGCGCGGTCGGCGATCACGCGATCGCGCCCGGGGCCGCAGACGATCTGGTCGCGGGCGCCGTCGCGAGCCTGGATGACGTCGCGGCCGACGCCCCCGGCGACGATGTCACCCGGGCCGGAGCGGGCGTCGATGTGGTCGTTGCCGGCGCCGCCGAGCAGCACGTCGGGCCCGGCGCCGCCGTTGAGCCTGTCGTTGCCGGCGTCGCCCGCGAGCGTGTCGGCGCCCTGGCCGCCCTGCAGGCGATCGTTGCCCGGACCGCCGAGCAGCCGGTCGTCGCCCTGGCCTCCGCGCAGCGTGTCGTTGCCGTCGGCGCCCTGCAGGAAGTCGTTGCCGCGATGGCCGGTGAGCGTGTCCGGGCCGGGGGTGCCCACGAGCGCGACGGGGGCGCTGTTGTCACCGCGTCCGGGCTTGGCGAGCGCGACCCCGGTGACCGCGCCGGTCGCGAGCAGAAGAGCGAGAATCGCGGTGAGGCGGCGCATGTCCACACCATGACGCACGGCGACTGCCGCGGCCCGCCACACACGGTTGTCTCATGCACTTCTCACCGCCCGTGAGGACTGCGTGAGAGCTCGGCCGCCCTGGGGGTGGTAACCCGCACACTGGATGACATGAACAAGACCTTCTCAAAGCACAGCAGGACGCTCGCCTCCGTGGTGGCAGCCGGTGCGGTGCTCGCCGTGCCCGCCGCCGCGCTCGCAGCCAAGCCCGACGATCACGGCCAGGCCAACGCGAAGGCGCACCACGGCCATGCCGCGAACTGCGCGAAGACCCACGACGTCGGCTTCTCGCTCACCGGCACGCTCGTCAGCCTCACGGCCGACGACCCGGCCACGCCGGCGAGCGAGGCGACCGTCACCCTCACGGTCACGTCGGCCAACAGTCATGCCCGCAGGTCCGGCGACGTCGCCGACCAGAACGCCGACAAGAAGGGCGTTCAGGCCAAGGGCGCCACGTTCACCGTCCCGGCGACCGACGCCTTCGCCCTGCGCCTGCACGGCTACCAGGGAACCGACACCCCGTCCCCGGGCGATCGCGTGAAGGTCAAGGGCCGCATCGCCCGCCTGTCGCAGAAGTGCGCGCCCGCCGGCGCGAGCATCGCCGACCGCCTCGGAGCGATCGACGTCCGCAGGGTCACGATCTCCGATCGCGACGCCGACTAGCCCTTCCCCGCGCCCCGCATGAAGGTCGACGGCCGCCTCCCTGGGCGGCCGTCGGGCGTTCGCGGGCGCGTCGGCGGACCGGCGCTCTCATGGACTTCTCACCACGGGTGAGGACTCGGTGAGACCCCGTACCAAACGCCGTCCGGCGCGCGCAGAGTGGTGCTCACACCCCGAGCCGAGGAGGAAGCAGCAACCATGAACCTCACGAGGACGCAGCTCGCCGCAGCCGTCGCATCCGCCTGCCTGATCATCCCCGCCACCGCGCTCGCCGCGACCATCGACGGTGGTCCCGGCAGCGAGCACCTGCGGGGCACGAACTTCGCCGACACGATCCACGGCAACGGCGGCAACGACCGCATCCGCGGCCGCGGCGGCAACGACACGCTCAACGGGGGCCAGGGCAACGACCGCATCTTCGGCGGCCTCGGCAACGACGCGATCGCCGGCGTGCAGGGCAACGACCTGCTCAGCGGCGGGCCCGGCGACGACGCCATCACCGGCGACGCCAACGCCACCGGCGACCTCACCTCCTTCGACCGCATCTACGGCGGCAGCGGCAACGACACGCTCAAGGGCGGCGACTCCGCCGACAGGATCTTCGGCGGGTCGGGCAACGACGCCGCAGCGGGCGAGAACGGCAACGACCGCATGGCCGGCGGAACCGGCGACGACGTCCAGGACGGCGGCGCCGGCAACGACGTCATCTACGCCAACCTCGGCCAGGACACGTCGATCGGCGGCGACGGCAACGATGTGCTGTGGGCGCTGGCGCTCGGCGACGTCGCACCCGGC
>JAXDFS010000383.1:0-3070 GCA_034665465.1 Solirubrobacteraceae bacterium | reverse complement strand
GGGGGAGGGCCTTGTGCTCGCGCGCTTCGCCGGCGTCGCCGCCGTCGAGCAGGCGGCTGCCGCCGACGAGCTGCTCGCGGCTGCCGGCCTGCAGGCGCAGACGATCGAGGACGACGAGTCGCTGTGGGCCGCCCAGCGCGCGGCCCAGCGCAGCGCCGAGGGCGAGGTCGTGCGCGTCTCGGGGCGCCCGGCGCAGCTCGCCGAGGTCTGCGCCGCCGCCGGCGTCGAGGGTGCGACCGTCGTGGGCCGCGCTGCGCTCGGGCTGTCCTGGATCGCGCTGCCGGCGGCGCCGCCCGGCGAGCTCGTCCACGCGATCGCGCGGCTGCGCGAGGTGCTGTCGCCGTCGCCCTGCGTCGTGCTCGACGCGCCCGCCTACGTGCGCGCGCACCTCGACCCGTGGGATCAGCACGAGACGGCCGCGCTCGTACTCATGCGCCGGGTCAAGGCCCGCTTCGACCCGACCGCGACCTGCAACCCCGGCATCTTCGCCGGCGGCATCTGATGCGGACCCCGATCGACAGCGCCTTCGACGACCACAAGCCGCCCGAGCGCGAGCTCATCGAGGACTGCGTGCACTGCGGCTTCTGCCTGCCGACGTGCCCCACCTACGTCCTCTGGAACGAGGAGATGGACTCCCCGCGCGGGCGCATCGTGCTCATGATCGAGGGCCTGCAACCCGGCAGCGAGCTGACGCCGACGATGGTCGGCCACTTCGACAACTGCCTCGGCTGCATGGCCTGCGTGACGGCCTGCCCGTCGGGCGTGCGCTACGACCTGCTGATCGAGGACACGCGCCAGCAGGTCGAGCGCCTGCACCCGCGCACGGCCCGCGAGCGGCTGCTGCGCCGTGCCCTGTTCGCCACGTTCCCGCATCCCGGCCGCCTGCGCGCGACCGTCCCGCTGATCGTCGCCTACCGCCGCTCGGGCCTCGCCGCGCGGCTGCAGCGCTCGGCGCTGTTCGATCGCATCCCGCTGGTCCGCACGCTGTCCGAGCTCGCGCCCCCGGTGACGCTGCGCGACACGGTCCGGCGCCTGCCGGCGGTGACGAAGGCGGTCGGCGAGAAGCGCGGGACCGTCGGCTTCCTGCAGGGCTGCGTCCAGCGCGCCTACTTCGGCGACGTCAACGCCGCGACCGTCGCCGTGCTCGCCGCCGAGGGCTTCGAGGTCCACGCCCCGCGGGCGCCGCGCTGCTGCGGGGCGCTCGGCCTGCACGCCGGCCAGGAGGAGGACTCGCTGCCGCTGGCCAAGGCGACGATCGAGGCCTTCGAGCGCTTCGACCACGTCGTCGTCAACGCTGCCGGCTGCGGCTCGGCGATCAAGGACTACGGCCACCTGCTGCGCGACGACCCGCAGTGGCGCGAGCGCGCCGAGAGCGTCGCCGCGCGGGCCCGCGACGTGCACGAGCTGCTCGCGTCGGTGCAGCCGCGTGCGCCGCGCGGGCCGGTGGCGCTGAAGGTCGCCTACCACGACGCCTGCCATCTCGCCCACGCCCAGGGCGTGCGCTCCCAGCCGCGTGAGCTGCTGCGCGCGATCCCCGGCCTCGAGCTCGTCGAGCCGGCCGAGTGGGAGATCTGCTGCGGCTCGGCGGGGATCTACAACCTCACGCGCCCCGAGGCCGCCGGCGACCTCGGCGTGCGCAAGGCCGACAACCTGCTCGCCACCGGAGCCGAGGTGATCGCCGCGGCCAACCCGGGCTGCACGCTGCAGATCGCCGCCCACCTGCAGCGCAAGGGCCGCCCGCTGGAGCTCGTGCACCCGATGCAGCTGCTGGCGCGCTCGATCGAGGGCGGGGCCGGGCAGCGCCGCAGGAGCCGGCTGCGGATCCCGCGCCTGCGTTGAGCGCGTTCCTCAAGGCGCACGGTACGGCGCAGACGCCGCTGTGCGACCAGTGGCTGCAGGCCGGCAGCCGCCTCCTGGATCCCGGCCGCACCGGCTTCCCGCGCCGTCCGCGGATGCAGGCCGGCGACCGGCTCGTGCTCTATGCGTCGGGCTGGCGCTGCATCTTCGGCATCGCCGAGGTCACCGGCGAGCCCGAGCTGGCGGGCGCCGCCTCGCCGCGCTGGCCGTGGACCGTCGCGGTCGAGCTGCTCGTCGTCGTGCCGCTGCTCTCCAACGCGCCGCCGGTCGAGGCGATCGGCGTGGCGCCGCGCTCGATGAGCCAGCAGAGCCACATCCGGCTGGAGGAGCGCCACCTGGCACTCGCGCTCGAGGCGCTGGCCGGAGTTGGGCGGTAGCCCTCAGCAGCCGCGGACGCGGCCGCCGTCCCAGGCCGGCCGGCGGGCGAAGCCGGTGATCCCGGTCGCGCCGAAGCGCGGGGCGTAGGCGCGGCTCGAGCGCGCGGACGTCACGCGAAACGGCCTGCCGTGGTCGTCGACGGTCACGCTCTGCGAGCGGCCGCCGTCGGTGCTGACCTTCAGCCGCGCCGTCCAGGCGGCGCGATGGCGGCTCGTCGTCACCTGCAGTTCGAGCACCGTCGTGGCGGCGCGCGTCAGATCCAGCGAGAGCGAGCGCGAGGACGCGCCGGAGGGGCCCGCGTAGCGCGCGCGCGGCCGGCGGGAGTCGAGGTTGACGCGCGCCACCCGCACGCGCGCGAACGAGCAGGCCGGCTGCGCCGTGAACCAGCCCTTCAGCGGCCGCGCCTGGCTGACGACCTTGAAGCTCACGCCCTTCACGGTCACCGGCTTGCCGGTCGTCGAGCGCAGCCGCAGTCGCACGATCTGCGGGCTGCCCGCGAGTGCCCCCTCGTTGAGCGCGGCCGCGGGCTGCAACCCCAGGAGGTTGGTCGCCGCCCGCGAGAGCTTCGCCGGCCGCGCGACCCGCTTGTCGGGCACGACGTAGTACGGCGCGAAGCGGTGCGCGCTCTGAAACGAGTCGGGCGCCAGCACACGCACCTGCACGGGCGGCGGGCCAGAGGCGATCTCCTTGTCGTCGGGACCCAGGATCTCGTAGGCCACGAGCATCACGATCGCGGCCACGAGCAGCACGCCGGCGACCTGCGCCAGGCGCTTCCCCGCCGATGTGAGCTTGCCCCGCTTCATGATCCCCCCGGTCCGGCGCCAGCCTAGTCGGC
>JAXDFS010000382.1:0-3430 GCA_034665465.1 Solirubrobacteraceae bacterium | reverse complement strand
ACCGGCCGGTCTGGTGCCGGCCCGGCCTCGTCGCGGATCTGCTCGACGAGCTCGCGGGTCGCCGCCGAGGGCGAGATCCCCAGCTCCCGGCGCAGGCGCTCGCGCAGCCGCGCGTGCACCTCGAGCGCCGCAGCGCGGTCGCCGCGCTCGGCGAGGCGGCGGATCAGCTCGCGCTGGGCGTCCTCGGCGAGCGGGTCGAGCGCCGCCCGCCGGCGCGTCCACGCGACGGCGCTCTCGAAGTCGCGCGCCTGCTCGGCGGCCGCGGCGAGGCCCTCCAGGACGCCCGCCAGCCGCCGGTTGAGCTCGTCGCGCGCCTCATAGGCCCAATCGTCGTCCAGCCCGGTCAGCGGCTCGCCGCGCCAGAGGTCCACGGCGCCCTGCGGCGACCCCCCGTCCGCGAGGCGCTCGAACTCCGACACGTCCGTCCACGCGCCCTGCAGCCCCACGCGCTCGCGCGTCGCCAGCAGCGCCCCGGCGTCGGCCCCGAGCTCGCGCCGCAGCGCCCACAGCGCGTTGCGCAGGCTCGCACGCGCGCTGGTGTCGAGCACGTCGGGCCAGAAGCGCGCGGCCAGCTCGCCGCGCGGATGCGGGCCCGGGTTCAGCGCCAGCCAGGCGAGCAGCGAGCGCGCCCGCCATGAGCCCGTGAGCACCAGCTGCCTGCCGTCCGCCTCGACGAGCAACTCACCGAGCAGCCGGACCTGGAGCATGTCTCGCAGGGTAGTGGCTGGCGGGCGGGTCGATCGCGGGTCGCGCTCACTTCCGCGCCGCACCCCCCGCGCCGGACTGCTGGAGAAATGAGGCCAGGAACACCACCAACAGGATCAGCCAGGCGATCGCCCGCCACACGGCCGGGACGTCGAAGAGCTCGCGCAGCGCGAGGTGGGTCAGCCCCGTCGCGCCCAGGGCCGACCACAGCGCAGCCACGAGCACCCGCCGCGGGGCGGACGGCTGCGCGTCGGGGGAGGCGCCGGCCCCGCCTTCCGGGAGGCCGGCGAGTAGGAGCGCGAAGCTCACGACCACCATCGACGCCACGAGCCCGAGCGCCGCGACGCCGGCCGCCCTCACGCCCTCCGCCTGCAGGACCAGTGCCACCGCCAGCAGCACGACCGCGACGGCCCAGACCGCCGCCAGCCGGATGCCGTCCTTGCACCGCCACACGACGGCCACGGCGACCCAGAACCCCCCGACCTCCAGCGCGGCCTGCAACCAGAACGGCATTGTCCAGGTGATACCCGGCCGGCGGAGTGTCGGCGTCCCCAGGCATCCGGTGGGTACAACGATGCAACGATGGCCGTCAGCAGCGAGGAGATCCGTGCGCTGGTCCGCGAACCGGCATGCCTGTCGACGCACGTCTTCGAGGGATTGCGCCTGCCCGTTCACCGGACGGGCACGGTATCTGGCGCCGGGATCGCGTAGTAGGTCACGGTCCGCCTCCCGAATCTGCCCGTCACGGCCGGTCCGACGAGCCGCAACCCGTGGCGCCGCTCCCAGACGCGGATGATCCAGGCCATTCCCGTAAGTCCGGGCGCGGCTCCCAGTCCGATCGAGGCGAGGTAGACCGCCTGGCCGGGCTGCGACAGCGCCAGTGTGAGCGCGATCAGCCCGACGACCATCAGAAACCCCGTGGCGCGCAGGCGCACCGCGATCGCGGAAGCCAGCGTGGCTCGGGCCGTACGACCGGCAGGAAGCGGCCGCGGCTCGAGCGTCCGCAGCATGCGCGCCGTGAGCATCATCGCGCCCGCGCCGAAGGGCCCGAACAACACGAGTCCAACGACGAGCCCGCGCCACAGCGCGCCCGGATCGGCGGCCGTGGCGGCGGCCACGGCATAGGTCAGCGCGGCGAGCACGACCGCGCAGATCGCGGCGGCCAGCAGCCCCTCGAACGCCGCCACAGGTCGCTCGTCCATGCGCTGCCGAGTACCCGCCAGGCACGCAACCAGACGCGCGTCTGTCCTACGCCGGAGCGGTCGTGCTACATCCGGACGTCGCTGACGACCTCGTAGACCTCGGTCGTCGTGCGGCTTCCCAGCCCATCCGGCGGATTCATCTCCTTGAGCGCCGCCTCGCTGTCGTGCAGGTCGTCCTCGCTCGCGAACAGGCCGATCATCAGGACGCGGCCGCCCTCGGCGTCCGCGAGCATCGTGAAGCCGGTGCTCTTGACGCCCGGCGGCGGCCCCTGCGACACGTTGGACTGCATCTGCTCGGACGCGGCGCGAATGCCGTCCGCGCTCCCGCCCTCCCACGTCGTGACGCGTGCCAGCATCGCACCTGCTCCTCTCGGTAGCCGTCGGCGGTCCTCCCGCCCTGCAGCCGACGATACCCCCGTCACCGCCGGCACGTCCACCTCGCCGGCACACGGCTCAGAAGCGGTACGCCCGCTCCAGCGCGAAGCGCTCCAGCGCCAGCTCGCACAAGCGCGTCACGAGCTCCTCGTAGGGCAGGCCGCTGGCGTCCCAGAGCTTCGCGTAGACGCTCGTGGCGGTAAAGCCGGGCATCGTGTTGAGCTCGTTGAGCAGCACCGCGTCGCCCTCGACGAAGAAGTCCGCGCGGGCGAGTCCCGAGCAGCCGAAGCGCTCGAAGGCGGCGACCGCCATGGCCATCACCCGATGACGGGCGACGTCGGAGACCCGCGCCGGCACGACCAGCCGCATCCCGCCGGGCTCGTACTTCGCGGCGAAGTCGTACCACTCGGCGTCGATGACGATCTCGCCCGGCTCGGAGGCCTGCGCCGCGCGGGTGGCGCCCAGCACCGAGCACTCGACCTCGACGCCCGCGCTCATCGCCTCGACGATGACGCAGGGGTCGTGGGCGAAGGCGCCGTCCAGCGCGGGCGCGAGGCCCGCGGCATCGGTCACCTTTGCGATCCCGACCGACGAGCCCAGCCGCGCGGGCTTGACGAACACCGGCAGCCCGAGCGCCGCGAGCTCGCCGAGCACCGCCTCCGGCTCGGCCTCCCAGCGCGTGGCCGCGACGCCCGCGTAGTCGACCTGCGCGATGCCCGCCCGCGCCATGAGGTCCTTGGCGACGACCTTGTCCAGGCACACGGCCGAGGCCAGCACGCCCGAGCCGACATAGGGCACGTCGAGCAGCTCGAGCAGCCCCTGCACCGTGCCGTCCTCGCCGAAGGGGCCGTGCAGCACGGGAAACGCGACGTCGGCGCCCAGCAGGCCGCGTCCCGGTGCCACCACGAGCTCGTCGCCGTCGTGGTCCCAGGTCCCGTCGCGCTGCAGCGTGACCTCGAGCACGTCGTGGCCGGCGGCCCGCAGGCCCGCCGCCACGGAGGCCCCGCTCGCCAGCGATACGTCGTGCTCCGACGAGCGCCCTCCCGAGAGGACGGCGACGATCACGGGCCGGGCGCCGCCGGGGCGGTCGTCGTCGACGCCGCCGGCGTCGTGGTCGTCACCGTCGGATCGGGCTCGGGCGCGGGGGT
>JAXDFS010000381.1:0-8444 GCA_034665465.1 Solirubrobacteraceae bacterium | reverse complement strand
CGCGATCGCGTCGGCGTTGGAGGTCGTGACGAACGCCACGTCGACGAGCTCGTCGGCGTGCTCCGCGGCGCCCAGTCGCACTGCGAGCCGGCGGCGATCCTCGCGCGGCTCGCGGATCCGGACGTCGCGTACCCCGCGCGCATGCGCGGCGGCGACGGCGAGCAGCCCGTTGGAGCCGGCGCCGACGACGAGCAGCGCGTCGTCCGGCCGCAGGCCGGCGCGGTCCAGCGCGCGCAGGACGCAGCCCAGCGGCTCGACGAACGTGCCCGCGACCGGGTCCAAGGCGCCGAGCGCCAGCAGCTCGCCGACGAGCGGCGGGCTCAGCCGCACGCGCTCCGCGAAGCCGCCGGGGTCAAGCGCCGTCGAGCGAAACTGCTCGCAGAGCGTCTCGTGGCCGCGCTCGCAGCGCCGGCACGCGCCGCAGGGGACGTGGTGGTGGATGACGACGCGGTCGCCCGCCTGCCATCCGCGCACGCCGGCTCCGATCGAGAGCACCTCGCCGACGACCTCGTGGCCGAGCACGGCGGGCAGCTTGCGCGAGACGTAGGTCTCGCTGACGTCCGAGCCGCAGACCCCGCAGGCGAGCACGCGGCAGACGACCTCGCCCGGCCCCGCGACCGGGTCGGGCAGCTCATCGACGACGACCTCGCGCGACGTCAGCGAGCGCGCGACCCGCACCGCTCAGGCCTGCGGGCCGGCCAGCAGCGCCGCGATCGACTCGCGCGTCGGCGGCGCGGCGATCCCGCGCTCGGTGACGAGCGCGGTCACGAGCTCGGCGGGCGTGACGTCGAAGGCGGGGTTGCGGCAGGGCGTGTCGGCGCCGGTCAGCAGCGCGCCGCCGGCGTGGCGCACCTCGTCGGCCGCGCGCTCCTCGATGACGATCTCGTCGCCGCTGGAGATCGAGCGGTCGATCGTCGACGTCGGGCCGGCGACGACGAACGGGATCCCGGCCGCGCGCGCGGCGAGCGCGTGCGCGTAGGTGCCGACCTTGTTGGCGACGTCGCCGTTGGCTGCGACGCGATCGCAGCCGACGATGACCGCGTCGACCTCGCCGCGGCGCATGAGCCCCGCGGCCGCGCCGTCGACGAGCAGCTCGTGCGCGACGCCGGCCCGGCGCAGCTCCCAGATCGTCAGGCGCGCGCCCTGCAGCAGCGGCCGCGTCTCGCAGGCGAGCACCGAGAGGTCGTCGCGCGCGGCCATCTCGATCGCGACCGCCAGTGCCGAGCCGGTGCCGCCGCAGGCCAGCGCGCCGGTGTTGCAGTGGGTGAGGATCCGCCGCGAGCCGGCGAGCAGGTCGGCGCCCTGCAGGGCGATCGCGACGCTGGCCGCGTCCTCGCCCGCGTGGATCGCCTCGGCCTCGGCGCGGGCTGCGGACGGGCGCTCGACGGGCGGCGCGGCGAGCGTCGCCGCGAGCACGCGGTCGACCGCCCAGGCGAGGTTGACGGCCGTCGGCCGCGCCTCGCGCAGATGGTCGGCGGCGGCCATCAGGGCGCCGGCCGCGGGGGCGTCGGCCTCGATCTCCGGGCTCGCCGCCGCCATCGCCAGCCCGTATGCCGCGGCGATGCCGATGTTCGGCGCGCCGCGCACGGCGAGGCGCGCGATCGCCTCCGCGGTGTCGTGCTCGCCGGTGAGCTCGAGCCACTGCTCGCGGGCGGGCAGCAGCGTCTGGTCGAGGATCTGCAGGCGCCGCCCGTCCCAGCGCACGGCGGTGTTGGGCAGTGAAGTGGCGGGCCCGGGCATCGCCCGATGCTACTGTCGCCCCGGATGCGCCGCCTGCTTCTCGCCGCTGTCGCGGCCGCGCTCGTGGCGCCGGTCCAGGCCTACGCGGCCGACCCGATCCTGCCGCTCGGCGAGGTCCCGGTCGGCGCCCACTGCACGGGCCTGACGGTCATCCGGGGCACGGACGTGTCGAGCTTCGACGTCGAGATCCTCGATGTCATCGGCGCCGAGCGGGCGCAGTCCGCGCGCATCCTGGTGCGGGTGTCGGGCCCGGCCGTCGACGCGACCGGCGTCGGCCCCGGCTTCTCGGGCTCGCCGGTCCTGTGCACCGGTGCCGACGGCGTGCCCCGCACGATCGGCGCCATCGCCGAGACGATCGGGGAGTTCGGCGGCAAGACCGTCCTCGTGACGCCGATCGAGGCGATGCTCGCCCAGCGGCCCGACCCGGCGCCGGCGCTGCCGGACTTCCCCGGGGCCCGCCCGCTCTCGGCGCCGCTGACGATCTCCGGCCTGCGCCCGGCGCTCGCGGCGAGCTTCGTGGCGGCGGCGCGCAAGGCCGGGCAGGTGCTCATCAGCTCGCCGGCCGGCGCGCGGGTGCGCTTCGCGCCCGTCACGCTCGTGCCCGGGTCGGCGGTCGTCGTCGGCGAGGCGTCGGGCGACATCTCGGTCGGGGCGCTCGGGACCGTCACCTACGTCGACGGGCCCGACGTCTACCTGTTCGGCCACCAGATGGACGACGCCGGCCGGCGCTCGCTGTTTCTGCAGGACGCCTACGTGCACACGGTGATCAACAACCCGCTGGCGGTCGACGACGTCGCGACCTACAAGCTCGCCTCGCCGGGCAACGACCTGGGCACGATCACCTCCGACGGGCCGTCGGGCGTCGTCGGCGTGCTCGGCGCGCCGCCCCCGAGCTTCCCGCTGCGCGTGACGGCGCGCGACCTGCGCACCGGTCGCGAGACGAGCACCCTGACCCAGATCGCCGACGAGGGCGACGTCGGCCGGCCCTCTGGCATCTCGCCGCTCGGCCTCGCGGGCGCCGCGGCGGTGGCCGAGGCCGCCGGCGGGATCCTCCCCGGCGCGCCCTCGCGCCAGACCGGCGACATGTGCGTCAAGGTCACGCTGCGCGAGCTGCGCGACCCGCTGCGCTTCTGCAACTCCTACGCGGTCGAGGGCCTCGTGCCCAACTCCCTCGCGGGCGCCGCCGCGACCGACATGTCCGCGGCGGTGCAGCTGCTCGACAGCTACCGCTTCGCCACGCTGCACCCGACCGACGTGCAGGTCGGGCTGCGCGCCCGGACCGGCGTCGCGCAGGCCTTCATCACCGGCGCGACCGCGCCGTCGCACATCCGCCGCGGGCAGACGCTGCGCATTCGCCTGCGCCTGCACCACACGCAGACCGGTGCACGCACCACCCAGACGATCCGCGTCCCCATCCCGCGCAGCACCCCGCGCGGGCAGCACACGCTGCGCATCGTCGGGACGCCGGCCGACGTCGGCGGCAACCCCGACGACCCGGGCGATCTCAGCGTCGTCTTCGAGGAGCAGGACAGCGGCGAGAACCAGGGGGCCCGCTCGCTCACGGAGCTGCGCAGCGCGTTCAAGGCGCTCGGGCGCATCAGCGGCGTGACCGTCTCGATCGGCACGGCGCTCGAGCACGAGGTCTTCCGCGATCCGCGCCTGCGCATCACCGGCCGCGCGCGGGTGCTGGTGACCATCCGGCGGTAGCGCCGGATGGCCGCGGGACGGGCGCCAAGGCCCGCCCCGTAGAGGCCGTCAGCCCAGGCGGTTCTCGATGCCCAGCGGCGCGGGCATCGGATCGGCGCCGGCGGGCGCCGCTGCGGGGCCGGCGGGCGCGGCGACGCCGAGCGTCGTGGCCAGCTCGCCGGACTCGTACATCTCGGTGATGATGTCGCAGCCCCCGATGAGCTCGCCGTTGTGGAAGAGCTGGGGGATCGTCGGCCAGCTGGAGATCGCCGAGAGCTCCTGGCGGATGCGCGGGTCGGGCAGTACGTCGACCGCGGTGAACGGGGTCTCGAGCGCCTGCAGCATCGCGACCGTGCGCGCCGAGAAGCCGCACGCCGGAGCGTCCGGCGAGCCCTTCATGAAGAGGATGATGTCGTTGTCGGCGATCGCCTCGGCGATCGCGTCGCGGATCTGGGTGTCGCTCATGAGACCTCCGTCTTGAGGGCGAGTGCGTGGATGGCGCCGCCGAGCTCTCCTTCGAACACGTCGTAGACGAGCCGGTGCTGCTGGACGCGGGAGAGACCGTCGAACGCGGAAGCGCGGACGTGGGCGCTGAAGTGCACGTCGTCGGCGCTTTCCACGGCGGCCTCGGCGCCCGGGATGGCGGCCTCGATGCGGCTCTTGACCTCGTCTGCGCTGGGCATCTGACCGACAGCCTAGCGAGCAGCGCGCGCGGGCCGCGGGGCCCTGCGCCTGATGTGCGACGCTCGTCCAGCACCGCTTGCCGGGTCGCTACACTTCGTGAAGTATTGCCGACTACGCCCGAAACGATCCGGGAGCCCACACCATGATCACCATCACCGACAAGGGTGCGCAGAAGGTCCACGAGTTCCTGGACTCGCAGGGTGCCGCCGTCACGGCCGCCGGGCTGCGCGTGGGCGTGAAGGGCGGCGGCTGCTCAGGCTTTCAGTACAACCTGGCGTTCGACGAGAAGCGCGACGGCGACGAGGTCTTCGAGGCCTCCGGCCTGAAGGTCTACGTCGACCAGTCCAGCCTGCCCTACGTCAAGGGCTCGGTCATCGACTATGTCGAGTCGCTCACCGCGGCCGGCTTCCAGGTCAACAACCCCAACGTGGTGGCCGCCTGCGGCTGCGGGTCCTCGTTCCGCGTCGCCGACGAGCAGGAGTGCTCCGCAGTCTGAGCTGCGGCCGGGGAAGCGGGTCCCGGCGCTGAACTGATGCGCGCGCGCGCCGAGAGCTGGTCCACGCAGCAGCTCACGGACTTCCTCGCGCTCGTATCGTCGCTGCCGGACGCCCACGCGGCCCTGCGCGCCGCGGTGCGGCGGGTGTCGGAGGTGCTCGAGGCCGAGGTCGTCGCGGTCGTCCGCGGCGGCAGCGTGAGCGCCGCCACGGGCCCCTGGTCCGACGCTCCGCCCGAGGAGGAGCTGACCGCCCTGGCCGGCGACCCCGAGACCGCGCAGCTCACGGGCCTGGGCTCCTGTCGCGTCGAGGTCGCGCCGCTGGAGACCGAGGAGCACGGGCGGCTGCTCGTCGCGCGCGCCGGCAGCGAGGAGTTCTCAAGCCAGGAGCGCGACCTGCTGGGCGCCATGGCGCGCGTGCTCGTCGTGACGCTGCGGATGTTCCACCGCCAGGAGCTGCTCCAGCGCCTCTCGACGCTGCAGCGCATGATCGTCCGCCGCGACGAGCCGCGCAACGTGCTGCACGCCGTCGTCGCCGCCACCGCGGAGCTCATCGGCGACGAGGTCGTGTGCCTGCGCCTGCGCGACCCGCAGGACCGCGACACGGCGGTGCTCGTAGCGAGCGCCGGGCTGGATCCCGCGCGCTGGGTGGCGCTGGAGCGCTCCCCGGCGCAGGAGGGGATCGGCGGGCGCGCGCTCTCCGAGGACCGTCTCGTGGTGGCGGACGCCGAGATGGCCGCGCCCGTGCACGAGGAGGGCGAGGTCGTCGGCAGCATCGTGGTGGCCGCCCGCCACGAGAGCCGCCGCTACGGCCCCGACGACCAGGAGGCGCTGCTGGCCTTCGCCGAGCATGCGAGCCTCGCCCTGACCGACGCGCGGACGGTCCACAAGGCGCTGCACCAGGCCTTCCACGACCCGCTCACCGACCTGCCCAACCGCGCGCTGTTCATCGACCGCCTCGAGCTGGGCCTCTCGCGCGTGCAGCGCTCGAAGTCGCAGATCGCCGTGCTGTTCCTCGACGTGGATCGCTTCAAGATCGTCAACGACTCGCTCGGGCACGCCGCCGGCGACGAGCTGCTGCGCGAGGTCGCCGCCCGGCTCGTCGCGTCGATCCGCCCCGGCGACACGGCGGCGCGCTTCGGCGGCGACGAGTTCGCGATCCTGCTCGAGGACGTCGACGGCACCGGGGGAGCCGAGCAGGTCGCCCTGCGGATCCTGTGCGCGCTGCGCGCGCCGCTGTCGGTCGCCGGGCGCGTCGTCTTCATCAGCGCGAGCATCGGAATCGCGATGGACACGTCGAGCGCCGGCGACATGATCCGCGACGCCGACCTCGCGATGTACCGCGCGAAGGCGGAGGGCAAGGACCGCCATGCGGTCTTCGAGCCGGCGATGCACGTCGCGGTCGTCGAGCGCGCCGATCTGGAGGCCGACCTGCAGCGCGTCATCGAGCGCGACGAGCTGGTCCTGCACTACCAGCCGATCGTCGCGCTCGGCAACCGCGCGATCATCGGAGTCGAGGCGCTCGTGCGCTGGCGCCATCCGACCCGCGGCCTCGTCGAGCCGGAGGCGTTCATCCCGCTGGCCGAGGAGACGCAGCTCATGTGCGAGCTCGGGCGCTGGATCCTCACCGAGGCCTCTCGGCAGGTCGCGCTCTGGCGCATGCTGCGACCGCTGCGCCTGTCGGTCAACCTGTCGGCCGTCCAGCTGCAGTCCTGCGACGAGCTGACCACCGACGTCGGCGCGGCCCTGAAGCGGTCCGGCCTGCCGCCCGAGGCGCTCGTCCTCGAGATCACCGAGGCGGCGCTCATGCGCGACGTCACCGAGACGATCACATGCCTGCAGGCGCTGAAGGGGCTCGGGGTGCTGCTCGCCGTCGACGACTTCGGCAGCGGCTACTCGTCACTGGACCACCTGCGCCGCTTCCCGATCGACATGCTGAAGATCGACAAGGCCTTCGTCGACGACCTCGGCGCCGGCGACTCGACGCTGGCGCAGGCGATCATCGACCTCGGGGAGTCCTTCGACCTGCAGGTCGTCGCGGAGGGCGTCGAGCACGAGTTCCAGCGCCAGCGGCTGCTCGAGCTCGGATGTACCTATGGGCAGGGCTATCACTTCGCAGCGCCGATGACCGCGCACGAGCTGCACGCGCTGATCGATCCGGTGCCGCTGCCGGTCTCGATGCCCCGCTGATCGCGCCTGGACAACCGGGCGAAGAGCCGACGTCCCCGCTGGACCATTTGGCGGTGCAGCCGATGACGTGGGCGAGGTAGAACCGTAGTCTGCCCAGTTCCTTGTCCAGTCGCCGTCAGCAATCCTCCGCGCCTGCCGCTCTGATCGGCCTGAGCACGTCGGAGATGCGCCTGCCCGAGCGCATCCGCCACGACCCGCACAGCGAGCCGGCCGGCCGCGAGCTCGCGCTGGGGCTGACCTATCCGGACGCGATCCGGCGCACCGGCGCGGTGCCCGTCGTCATCCCGCCGATGGACGCGGCCGCGATCGAGCCGCTGCTGGACGGGCTCTGGGCCCTGTGCCTGTCCGGGGGGCCCGATCTGCAGCCCAGCGTCTACGGCGCCCGGGCGCACGCGTCGCTCGGGCCGACCGAGCCCGAGCTCGACCGCTTCGAGATAGCGCTCGTCCAGGCGGCCGAGGCGCGCGACATGCCGGTGCTCGCCATCTGCCGCGGCCTGCAGGTGCTCAACGTCGCGCGCGGCGGAACGCTGACGCAGGACCTGCCGTCCGAGCGCCCGTCGGGCATCGAGCACCGCCAGGACGAGCCGGCGTCGACGCCGACCCACGGCGTGCGCGTCGAGCCGGGCAGCCTCACGGCCGCCTGCCTCGGGATGCACGAGCTGTACGTCAACAGCTTCCACCACCAGGCCATCGACCGGCTCGGCGACGGCCTGCGGGCGGTCGGCTGGGCGCCGGACGGCGTCATCGAGGCGGTCGAGGCCAGCGATCGCGCGTTCACGGTCGCCGTCCAGTGGCACGCCGAGAGCATGACCCGCTCGCCCGAGCAGGACCGCCTGCTGGCCGCGTTCGCCAAGGCGGCCGTCTCCTATCGGGCAGCCGGCGCCCGTGCCGCCTGAGTCGGCGCCGGCGACCGTGTCGGCGCCGTGGTCGAAGTGGCGTCACGGCCATGCGACCGACTACGACCTCGGCGTCGAGGAGGAGGTCATGCTGCTCGACCCCGCCAACGGCTGGGCGCTGGCGCCGGCGATCGACGAGGTGCTGGAGGCCTGGCCCGAGGAGACGCGCGACAGCGTGAGCTCCGAGACGCACGCGAGCGCCGTCGAGCTGCGCACCGGCGTGCACGCCACCGTCGGCGAGGCGGTCGCCGAGCTCGCCGCGCTGCGCGCCGAGCTCGTGCGCGTCCTGGACGGGCTCGGGCTCGCCGCCTGCGCGGCCGGCGTGCATCCCTCGGCCGTCTGGCATGAGATGCAGGTCTCCTCGCGCGATCGCCACCAGCAGGTCTACGGCTCGATGCGCGAGCTCGCCCGGCGCGAGCCGACCTTCGCCCTGCACGTCCACGTCGGCTGCCCGTCGGGCGAGGCCGGCATCGCGGCCTTCAACCGCCTGCGCGCGCACCTGCCGATCCTGCTCGGCCTGTCGGCGAACTCGCCGTTCTGGCAGGGCCGTGACACGGGCCTGGCGTCGGCGCGCACGCCGCTGTTCCAGGCCTTCCCGCGCGTCGGGATCCCGCGGGCCTTCGGCTCCTACGGCGAGTACGTCCGCGCCGTCGACCTGCTGCTGGACTGCGGCGCCTTCCCCGAGCCGACGTACCTCTGGTGGGACGTGCGCCCGCAGCCCAAGCTCGGGACCGTCGAGCTGCGAATCATGGACG
>JAXDFS010000380.1:0-17047 GCA_034665465.1 Solirubrobacteraceae bacterium | reverse complement strand
TCGTTGCCTTCCTTGTCGCCGTCGTCCTGTTGTGGAACCGGTCCGTCGACGCGATCGACATCGCGATCCTCATCTTCATGTACTGCGTCACCGGCTTCGGGATCACGGTCGGCTATCACCGCCTGCTCACCCATCGTGCGTTCCAGACCAGCAAGCCCGTCGAGTACGCATTCGCGATCGCCGGCTGCATGGCCCTCGAGGGGCCGCCCATCGCCTGGGTCGCCGACCATCGCCTGCACCACGCGCACACCGACGAGGAGGGCGATCCGCACAGCCCGCACGTCGGCCACGGCTCGGGGCTGAAGGGCCTCTGGCACGCGCACAGCGGCTGGCTCATGAAGACGCAGGGCAGCGCCGAGTTTCGCAAGTACGCCCCCGACCTCTGCGAGGACCGCGGCATGCGCTGGATCAGCCGCAACTTCCTGGCCTTCGTCGGCCTCGGCCTGCTGATCCCGTTCGTGCTCGGCTTCGTCCTGCACGGCTTCTCGCTGACCGCCGCCCTGTGGACGCTGCTGTGGGCGGGCTTCGTGCGGATCTTCTTCATCCACCACGTGACGTGGTCGATCAACTCGGTCTGCCACTTCTTCGGAAGCCGGCGCTTCGACCTCGAGGACAAGTCGACGAACGTCTTCTGGCTGGCGATCCCGACGTTCGGCGAGTCCTGGCACCACAACCACCACGCCTTCCCGCGCTCGGCGCGCCAGGGCCTCGGGCGCTTCGAGGTCGACCTGTCGGCGATGCTGATCTGGACGCTGGAGAAGTTCGGGATCGCGACGAACGTCGTGCGCATCACCCCCGAGCGCCAGCGCGAGAAGCTCGTCGCAACCAAGCACGCCGAGACGGCGGCCGCCGCCTGACGCGCCGGCGCCGCAGCGGTAGCGTTGCGGCCCGATGAGCGCCTGGCCCGACGACGGCGGCGGCGAGCAGCTCGAGCTCACGCTCGGGCCGCTGTACCTCGTCGTGGTCGACGACCGCGTCAGCGGCCAGCTGACGAGCCGCATGGAGCGCAGCTACCGCTCGCCCGCTCAGTCGCTGGAGGACGCACGCTGCCTGGCGGCGCTGCTGCTCGACCGCGGCGGCGAGCTCGAGGGCGACGGCCCGTGGCGGCGCCCGCTGGCAGGCGGCCAGCGCTCGGTCGCCATCGTGCCGGCACCGGTCGGCACCCTCGGCGCCTGAGGCGCCGCTACTCGCGCAGCTCCTCCACCAGGCCGAAGCGCGCGAACATCTCCGGGCTCATGACGCCGTCGACGTCGCCGCCAAAGCGCTGGAAGAGCCACGGCGCCAGGAACGCCGTGACGTCGTGGACGCGGTCGTCGCGCAGCGTCAGGACGTCGAGGACGGCGACGACGAAGCAGCCGCGCTGCTCGTCGAAGACGTAGCAGCCGACCGCGAGCTGGCCGTTTGCGCGGGTCGGGACGTGGCGCCAGCGCTCGCGCAGCGGATAGTCGGTGAGGAAGGCGGCGACCGTCTCGCGGCCGCGATACCAGGCCGGCAGCGGCGGCATCGACCACGTCGAGTCCTCGGTGAGCAGCGCCATGACGCGGTCCACGTCGCCGGACTGCATCGCGGCCATGTAGCTCTCGACGACCTCCTTCAGGCGCGCGTCGCCGACCGAGCGCAGCGTCTCCTGCTGGCTGCGCGCCGGCAGCCGCTCGTCGACGGTCCTGCGCGCGCGCTGCAGCGCACTGTTGACCGACGCGACGCTCGTCTGCAGGGTGTCGGCGACCTCGCGCGCGGTGAAGCCGAGCACCGCGCGCATGATCAGCACCGCGCGCTGCTGGGCGGGCAGGTGCTGCAGCGCTGCGATGAAGGCCAGCTCGACGCTCTCGCGCTGCTCGTAGCGCGCCTCCGGCGAGGCGAGGGCGTCGTCGCCGAGCAGCTCGTCGGGGTAGGGCTCGATCCAGACGGACTCGGCGACCGGCGTGCCGGTGGAGTCGTGCGGCTCGGCGCCCGGCCCGTAGTCGACCGGGAGCACGCGCTTGGGCCGGCGCCCGATCGCGTCCAGGCAGGTGTTCGTCGCGATCCGGTACAGCCAGGCGCGCAGCGAGCTGTTGCCCTCGAAGCGCCGCATCCCGCGCCATGCGCGCAGCAGCGCCTCCTGCAGCGCGTCCTCGGCGTCGTGCAGCGAGCCGAGCATGCGGTAGCAGTGCGCCTGCAGCTCGTTGCGGCGCGGGGCGACGAGCGCCTGGAACGCGCGCTCGTCTCCGCCCTGCGCCGCGGCGAGCAACTGGCGCTCCTGTGCGGGTGAGTGGATCGCGAACGTCGACACGGTCTGCCGTCAGTCTGACGGGCCGGCGATGAGTTTTCTGCCCGGGGCCGGTCTCTTCTGTGAACCCGCATCCGTCCACAGGAGAGGAAACGATGACCACCACCGCCGCCGCCCAGACCGACCGCAACCGCTGGATCGCCCTCTACGTGCTCTGCGCGGGGATGCTCATGATCGTGCTCGACGTCACCGTCGTGAACGTCGCGCTGCCCTCGATCCAGGACGACCTCGGCTTCTCGACGTCGAGCCTCGCCTGGGTCGTGAACGCTTATCTGATCGCGTTCGGCGGCCTGCTGCTGCTGTCCGGGCGCTTCGGCGACCTGCTCGGGCGCAAGCGCGTCCTCATGGCCGGCCTGTGCGTCTTCACGCTCGCATCGCTGCTGTGCGCGATCGCCTGGAGCCAGGAGACGCTCGTCGCGGCGCGCTTCATCCAGGGCATCGGCGGCGCGATGACGTCCGCCGTGATCCTCGGGATGATCGTGACGATGTTCCCCGAGCCGCGCGAGCAGGCGAAGGCGATCGGCGTGTACGGCTTCGTGGCGTCCGCCGGCGGCTCGATCGGGCTGCTTGCCGGGGGCGTGCTGACGCAGTCGATCAACTACCACTGGATCTTCTTCGTGAACATCCCGATCGGGATCGTCACCGCGGTGCTGGCGAACCGGCTGGTCCCGCGCGACGAGGGCTTCGGCCTGCGCGAGGGCGCCGACGTGCTCGGCGCGGTCCTGATCACGGCCTGCCTCATGCTCGCCGTCTACACGATCGTCAAGCCGGCCGCGGAGAGCGGCTGGGGCTCGGCGCAGGCGCTCGGGCTGCTCGCGCTGGCGCTGGCGCTGCTGGTCGCGTTCGTCGTGCGCGAGATGCGCACCGCCACCCCGCTCATGCCGCTGCGCATCTTCCGCTCGCGCAACCTGTCGGGCGCCAACGCGGTCCAGGCGCTCACCGTCGCCGGGATGTTCGGCGTGTTCTTCCTGGGCTCGCTGTACCTGCAGCGCGTGCTCGGCTACGACGCGCTGCAGATCGGCCTCGCGTTCCTGCCGACCACCGTGATCATGGGCACGCTGTCGCTGCGCTACTCCGAGCGCCTCATGACGCGCTTCGGCGCGCGCCGCGTGCTCGTCCCAGGCCTGGTGCTCGTCGCCGTCGGCCTGGTCATGTTCTCCCGCGCGCCCGCCGACGGCAGCTACCTGCGCGACGTCCTGCCCGTGATGGTCGTGATGGCCGTCGGCATCGGCATCTCGTTCCCGCCGCTGATCGCGCTGACCATGTCCGGTGCCGAGCCGCACGAGGCCGGCCTGGCATCGGGCCTCGTCAACACCTCGGCGCAGGTCGGCGGCGCGCTCGGCCTGGCCGTGCTCGCCACGGTGTCCGCGTCGCGCACCGCGCACCTCGCCGACAGCGGGCACTCCGCGGCGGTCGCGCTGACGGGCGGCTACCACCTGGCGTTCCTGATCGCCGCGGGGCTGGTCGTCGCTGCGATCGCGATCGCGCTCGTCGTGCTCGAGCCCGAGCAGCAGGCTGCCGCGCAGGTCGAGCACGCGCCCGCCGGCCGACAGGTGGCCTGCTCCGACGTCGCGTAGCTCCCAGGAGGTTTGGCGAGAAACACCGTCCCGAGCCGGGCGGATTTCTCGCCGAACCACCCGGGATCTCAGCTCGCCGCTCGGGGTCGTCCCCCGGGTCAGACCCGCCGGCAGCGCACCTGGTAGATCGAGGTGAAGCCGGTCCTGAAGCCGTTTCGCGCGCCGCGGAGATACAGCCGCCACACACGCATCCGCTCCGGGCCGGCCAGCCGCTCGGCCTCCTCGGCGTTGTCGTCCAGGCGCGTGAGCCAGTGCGTGAGCGTGCGGGCGTAGTGCTCGCGAAAGCCCTCCACGTGCTCGACCTCGAAGCCGGCGCGCTCGAGCGCGAACTGCACCCGCGAGAGGTGCAGCGGGGCGGCATCGGGGAAGACGTAGCGCTCCGAGAAGCCGCCCGCCTCGCCCTCGCCGTGGCGCAGCCGCGCGATGCCGTGGTTCAGCAACCGCCCCCCCGGCGCCAGCAGCCCGGCGAGCTGGGCGGCGTAGACGTCGATGTTGCGCGCGCCGACGTGCTCGACCATGCCGATGCTCGCGATCGCGTCGAAGTGCTCGCCGCGCAGCTCGCGGTAGTCGGCGACCCGGATCTCGACGCGATCGCCGACACCTGCCGCCTCGGCGCGCTCGCGCGCCCCGCGCGCCTGCGGCTCGGAGAGCGTGATGCCTACGACACGCGCGCCGTGCTCGGCGGCGGCGTGGACCGCGAAGCTGCCCCAGCCGCAGCCGACGTCCAGCACCCGCTCGCCGGGCTTCAGCGCGAGCTTCGTGCAGATCAGCTCGCGCTTGCGCCACTGCGCGTCCTCCAGCGACTCGCGGTCGCTCGACGGGTCCTCGAAGACCGCGCAGCTGTACGTCATCGACTCGCCGAGGAAGAGCCGGAAGAACTCGTTGGAGACGTCGTAGTGGTGGCGGACCGCGCGGGCGTCGCGTTCGAGGCTGTGGCGCTTGCCGCGCGGGCGCAGCTCGACCGCGGGCGGCCGCGGCGGGCGCTGCAGGCCGGCTGCGCGCACCGCCGCCAGCAGCAGCCGGCGCTGCGTCGCGCCGTCGATGGCCGGCGGCGACCAGTCGCGCAGCAGGGCGAGGACGGCGTCGAGATCGTCGATCTCGAGCTCGCCGGAGACGTAGGCGCGGCTGAGCCCCAGCTGCCCGGGGGCCCTCAGGGCATGCGCCACCGCGCGCGGCGAGCGCGCGCTGAAGACCGGCGCGGCGCCGTCGCCCAACGTCGCGGGCAGCGCGCTGCCGTCCCAGAAGTGCAGCTCGAACGGGCGCTCGGGGAGCGCCGCCTCGAGCTCGCGGCGCAGCGGGGCGGTGCTAGAGCCGAGGGCCATGCGCACACGATAGGTTGCGGCGATGCAGATCAGGGCGGCGGTGCTGGAGGAGTTCGGCCGACCACTCGTCGTGCAGGAGCTCGAGCTCGCCGAGCCGCGCGCCGGCGAGGTCCTCGTGCGCCTCGAGGCATGCGGCGTCTGCCACACGGACATGTACACGGCGTCGGGCGTGGACCCGTCCGGCTACGCGCCCGCGGTGCTCGGCCACGAGGGCGCGGGCGTCGTCGAGGCGGTCGGCGAGGGCGTCGCCTCGCTGGCGGTCGGCGACCACGTCGTCACGCTCTTCTCGCCCCAGTGCCGCGAGTGCGTGCACTGCCTCAGCCCCAGGACGAACATCTGCCTCGCGATCCGCGACGAGCAGGGCAAGGGCCACTTGCCCGACGGCACGACGCGCCTCTCGCGCGACGGCGAGCCGATCCGCCATTTCATGGGCACGTCGACCTTCGCCGAGTACACCGTCATGCCCGAGATCGCGCTCGCGAAGGTCTCGCCCGAGGCACCGCTGGATCGCGCCTGCCTGTTCGCCTGCGGCCTGTCGACGGGGCTCGGCGCGGCGATGTACACGGCGCAGGTGCAGCAGGGCTCGACCTGCGTGGTCTTCGGCGCGGGCATGGTCGGCCTCGGCGCGGTGGCCGGCTGCCGGCTGCAGGGGGCCGAGCGGATCGTGTGCGTCGACCTCTCCGACGAGCGCTTGGAGATGGCCCGCCACCAGGGCGCGACCGACGTGCTGACCGGCGGCCGGGAGGTCGTCGAGACGATCCTCGAGATGACCGGCGGCTTCGGCGCCGACTACACGATCGAGGCGACGGGGCTCGTGGCGGTCATGCGCCAGGCGGTCGAGTCGGCGCGGATGGGCTGGGGGCTGGCGACGATGTGCGGCGTCGCGGGCAAGGGCGAGACGCTGGACGTGATTCCGCGCTATCTCATCACCGGCCGGCGCGTCGCGGGCTCTTCGTTCGGCGGCGTCAAGGGTCGCGACCAGGTGCCGCTGCTCGTGCAGCGCTACCTCGACGGCGACATCGACGTCGACGCGTTCCTCTCGCACAAGCTCACGCTCGACGAGGTCAATCGCGGCTTCGAGCTCATGGAGGCCCAGGACGGCATCCGCAGCGTCATCGACTTCGACTGACGCGAGAGGCCGCATCTAGCCGCCCGTGCGGATCTCGATGCGCCCCTCGTGCTCGCGCACCTCGAAGGCCGGCTGCGGATAGGTCGCCGGGCCGCGCTCCAGCGAGCCGTCCTGCAACCGGTAGCGGGCGCCGTGCCACGGGCACTGGATGCAGTCGCCCACCAGCTCGCCCTCGTGCAGCGGGCCGCCGCGATGGTTGCAGCGGTCGGCGAGCGCGTGGATCGTGCCGTTGCGGCGGACGAGCATGACGCTGACGTCGCCGACGGTCGCCACGGCCGGGCGGTCGTCGAGCAGCATGCTCGCGTCGAGCGCCGGGGTCCAGTCCTGCGGCCCGTCCTGGAAGGTCGTCTGGTCGACGCCGATCCCGCGGGCGAAGGCGAGGTCGCCGCCGAGGAAGCCGCCCGCGCCCATGGCTCCGGCGCCGGCCAGCCCGAGCATGACGCCGGTGGCGTGCGCGCCCCGGCGCCGCGCGACGAGCGAGGCGCCGTACAGCGCCGCGGCGCCGCCGTTGGCGATCGCGTGCACGATTCCGATGCGGCGCACCTTCTCGTCGCCCATCTCGCTGTCGGCCCAGTCCGACCAGCCGGTCCAGGCGGTCGGCGCCGCGGCGAGCAGCCCGGCGCCGATCAGGCGCCGCGCGGCCGTTCGGCTGCCCTCGCCGCCGACGAGGTCCAGCAGCGTCGCGCTCGTCCACGTCCCGACCGGGACGTCGGTGAGCAGCGGGTGAAGCGCATGGCCGAGCCACGAGCCGCTGAGGGCGTCCTTGACGGGACCCGCCGGAACGAGCTTGCGGATCTGCTTGGCGACCGCGGCGGCGGGGCCATCGAGGGCGGTGATCGAGCCGATCTGCTCGCTGAGGACGTGCGCGCGGGGTCTCATGTGGCCCCCTCGTGCCCGGCGATGCGGCGAATTCAAACGTCTTTGTGGGGCGCGTTAGCCTCCGGCCCGTGCAGCGGTGCAGCGACGAGCAGCGGCGGGCGCGGATGGCGCTGCGCCACCATCTCGCGCCGGGGGCGCGCAGCGACGACGTCGTCGCGATCGCCGGCGGCCTCGCCGGCCTGCACGCCACCGACCCCGCCACGATCGTGCTCGCCGCGCAGGCGCGCATGGACGGAGCTGCGCTGCCCGCGGTCGAGGCCGCGCTCTACGAGGATCGCTCGCTCGTGCGGATGCTCGGGATGCGGCGCACGATGTTCGTCGTACCGCTGGAGCTCGCCCCGGTCGTGCACGCGTCGACCACGCGGGGGCTCGTCCCGGGGGAGCGCAAGCGCTTCATCGCGATGCTCGAGCAGGGCGGCGTCGCCCCCGACGGCCCGCGCTGGCTGGCGGAGACCGAGCAGGCGACGCTCGCGGCGCTGACGGCGCGTGGCGAGGCGTCGGCGGCGCAGCTGTCGCAGGACGTGCCCGCGCTGAAGGCGAAGATCGCGGTCGCCCAGGACAAGCCCTACGCCGCCATGCAGGGCGTCTCCTCGAAGGTGCTGTTCCTGCTCGCCGCCGACGGGCACATCGTGCGCGGGCGCCCGCTGGGATCGTGGACGAGCACGCTGCACCGCTGGGCGCCGATCCAGACCTCTCTGCCGGGCGGGATGCCCGAGCTCGACACCGACGCCGCGGCGGCCGAGCTCGTGCGCCGCTGGCTGTCCGCGTTCGGCCCCGGGACGATCGCCGACCTGCGCTGGTGGACCGGCTGGACCGCCGGCCTGCTCAAGCGCGCGCTCGCCCAGCTGCACACGGTCGAGGTCGCGCTCGACGGCGGCGGCGCCGGACTCGTGCTGGCGGGCGACGACGAGCCGGTCGAGGCACCCGCGCCGTGGGCGGCGCTGCTGCCGGGGCTGGACCCGACCGCGATGGGCTGGAAGCAGCGCGACTGGTACCTCGGCGAGCACCGCGCGGCGCTGTTCGATCGCAGCGGCAACATCGGGCCGACGGTCTGGTGGGACGGGCGGATCGTCGGTGGCTGGGCGCAGCGCGAGGACGGCGAGCTCGCCGTGCGCCTGCTCGAGGACCCCGGCGCCGACGGCGTGACGGCGATCGACGCCGAGGTCGCCCGGCTGCGCGGGCAGCTCGGCGACCTGCGCGTGACGCCGCGCTTTCGCACGCCGCTGGAGCGCGAGCTCGCGGCCGGCTGAACGGGCGTGCGCCATCATGGTCGGCAATGGCTCCCGTCGAGGTCCGCGACCTCTCCAAGCGGTTTGGCAGCGTCAACGCCGTCTCGAACCTGAGCTTCGACATCGCCCCCGGCCGCGTCACCGGCTTCCTCGGACCCAACGGCGCGGGCAAGAGCACGACGCTGCGAGCGCTGCTCGGGCTCGTGCGGCCGACGGCCGGCACGGCGACGTTCGACGGCAACCGCTACGAGGACCTCGAGCGGCCGAGCACGCGCGTGGGCGCGGTCCTCGAGGACGCCGCCTTTCATCCCGGCCGCTCGGCGCGCAATCACCTGCGCGTCCTCGCGGTCACGGGCGAGCACCCGCGCGAGCGCGTGGAGATCGTGCTGGAGGAGGTCGGTCTGACAGCGGCGGCCGACCGCCGCGTGAAGGGCTACTCGATGGGCATGCGCCAGCGCCTGGCGATCGCCGGCGCGCTGCTGGGAGACCCGCAGGTGCTGATCCTCGACGAGCCGACCAACGGCCTGGATCCGCCGGGCATCGCCTGGATGCGCACGCTCGTGCGCCGGCAGGCAGACGCCGGGCGCGCCGTGCTCATCTCCAGCCACCTGCTGGCCGAGGTCGCGCAGTCCGTCGACGACGTCGTCGTCATCTCTCGAGGCGAGTTGCGCGCCCGCGGGCCGCTGGAGCAGGTGCTCGGCGGCGACGGGGGGCCGGTGACGGAGGTGCGCTCCAAGGACCGCGAGCGGCTCGCCGGCGCCCTCCAGGCGGCCGGACACGCGGTGCAGAAGGACGGCGACGCCCTGATCGTCCCCGGCGCGACGCCCGAGCAGGTCGGGGTCGTCGCGGGTGACGCCGGGATCTACCTCACGGGACTGGCGCCGCGGTCGCGATCGCTCGAGCAGGCGTTCTTCCAGCTGACCGGCGGAGGCGAGGCGCGGTGAGCGCCCTGCTGCGGGCCGAGCTGCTCAAGCTGCGCACCACGCGGACGTTCATCGCGTTCGTGGCGGCCTCGGTCGCGATCGCGCTGCTCATCACGCTGCTCTTCGGGTTGCTCGCAACCAAATTCACCGAGCACGACATCAAGAGCGTCTTCGCACTGAACTTCACGAGCCTCTTCATCCTCCTGCTCGGGGTCATGGGGATGTCCGGGGAGTGGCGCCACCGCACGATCACCGGCACGGTCCTGGCTGCGCCCGACCGCCTGCGCCTGCTCGGCGCCAAGCTGCTCTCCTACGCGGCTGCGGGAGCCCTGCTGGCGCTCGGCGTCACGCTGGCGATGGTGGCCGTCGGCTCGATCATCCTGTCGCTGCGCGGCGAGACGACGCTCGGCGCGCAGGCGATCATCGACGTGCTCTGGCGCAACGTCGCCGTCGGCGCCCTGCTCGGCGCGCTCGGCGTCGGGATCGGCGGCCTGCTGCGCAACCAGGTCCCGGCGATCGTCGGCATCCTCATCTTCGCGTTCGCGGTCGAGCCGGTCCTGATCGCCTTCGCGCCCGGCGTCGCTCGCTTCGCGCCGATCCAGTCGGCGCCCAACGCGATCGTCCGCTACGTCCTGTTCGGCGTCCTGCCGGACAACCCCCTGGCGCCCGGGATCGCGGTGCTCGTGCTGCTCGGCTGGATCGCGCTGTTCTTCGCGGCGGCCGGGGCGCGCCTGAAGAAGTTCGATCTCGTCTAGTCGCGGGACCGGCTCGGTTCAGCTCGGTTCGGGGTTGGCGCTCGCCGCCGCCCGCAGTACTCTGCGGCACCTCATGCCGATCAAGATGACGGGTCGCTACGAGCCCGGATCCGACAAGGATCGCGCGCACAAGATGCTCGAGGAGTTCGACGTCAAGGTCGACCACGTCTACGGCGTCGACCTGCAGGCGTCGGGCATGGAGGAGATCACCTTCACGTTCGACGGCCGCGCGCAGACGGCGTTCGCCGAGAACGAGCGCATCGTCCACGTGACCGACGGCTGGGACGTCCTGCCGCCGAAGACGACCGGCGGCACCTGGCGCGGCGGCTACTAGTGTCGTGAATTCCGCCTCACGGCACTAGACCATCTCGCTCTCCAGCGGCCGGCCGCTGTCGGCCTCCGCCAGCTCGGGCGGCGACGCGCCCGCCCGCGCGACCGTTCGCGCCGCGACGACGGCCGCGAAGCGCGCAGCCTCGGCGAGCAGGTCGTCGCGCGCAAGGTCGTCGCGCCCGAAGTCGTGCGAGGTCCACCAGGCCACAAATCCGCCGCCGAACGCATCGCCGGCGCCGATCGTGTCGACGACGTCGGTTGCCACGGGGGCGATCGGCGTGTCGCCCGCGCCGCCGATGACCGTCGCGCCCGCGGCTCCGCGCGTGAGCAGCACCGCGCGCGGCCCCCATTGCAGCAGCGAGCGCGCGGCCTGCGCGGGCGGTCGGCCGGGATCGAGCCACGCGAGATCCTCCTCGCTGACCTTGACGAGGTCGCTGCCGGCGAGGACGCGCCGCAGGCGCCCGCGGTAGGCCTCGCCGTCGGCGATGACCTGCGGGCGCACGTTGGGGTCCACGACGACCATCGTCTCGCCGGCGAGACGCCGCACGACGGCCTCGATCGCCGTCGCCAGCGGCTCGAGCACGAGGCCCAGCGTGCCGACGTGCAGGGCCGCGACGTGCTCCGGCAGCGCCGCGAGGGCGTCGTGTTCCTCGAGTCCGGCGGCCGCGGTGCCCGCGGCGTAGAAGCTCCAGGCGGCGCTGCCGTCGGCGTCCAGGCTCGCGAGCGCGAGCGTCGTCGGCTCGGGCGTGTGCACGACGCAGCGCAGGTCGACTCCGTCGGCGGCGAGCAGTTGCTCGTGCGTCGCGCCGAGGCGGTCCGTCGACAGGCGGCCGAGGTAGGCCACCGGCCGGCGCAGCCGCCCGATCGCGCGGGCCGTGTTGAACGGCCCGCCGCCGGGGTGACCGGAGAGGCCGCCGCCAGGGTCGGCGACGAGGTCGAAGAGCGCCTCGCCGGCCACGAGGATCGGGGCGTGCACCCGCGCGATGCTAATTGGCCCGCGCGCGCGCGGCCTTGAAATCGGCGGAGCTACCCGCGGCGGTGGGGGCCGCCACGGGCAGGAGCCCCGCGAATGGTCAGCGACGCTTCTTTGGGCGCTTGACCTTCACGATCTGTGTGTCCGACGGCAGCGAGGAGAGCGCGGTCTGCGCGGTGAATCGCACCGAGCCGCCCTTCTTCTTCAGTCGCTTGGCGGTGCTCTTGTTGAGCGTGACCTTCACCGGCGCCGATCCGCCGCGGGGAAGCGCGAGCGTCATCCCCGGGATCGCCTTCTGACCGGCGACCTTGCCGCTGATCTTCACGAGGCAGCCCTTCGGGGCGCTCGCCGGGCAGCTGACGGTGAACCTCACGCTGTTGCGCTTCCTGGCGACCTTGATGGACCCGATCGACGCGCGGTAGCCCGTGAAGCGCGAGTTCGCCGCAGCGGGCACGGCGGCGGCGGGCTTGCGCACGGTGGCGCCGGGGACGGTCGCCCCCGGGGTGGTCGCGCCCGGGGTGGTGATGGCGGGGGTGGTGGCGCCGGGGGTCGTGCCGCCGGCTGTGGTGCCGCCGGTGCCCGTGCCTCCGGTCCCGCCCGTCGCGCCGGTGCCACCGGTGCCACCGGTGCCGGTCCCGCCGATGACCGGCGCCAGCAGCTCGCCGATCTTGGTCACGATGTCCTGCAGCGGAGCGGTCACGCCGCCCAGCGGGGTGCCGGCGAGGACGCCGTTGACCGTCGTCAGCAGGCCGTTGAGCACGCTCGTGTCCAGCCCGGTGGTGGCGAGCAGCGCGTGGACCGTGGTCAGCAGCGAGCCGAGGTCCGTGAGCTGGCCGGGGGCCACGGGCAGCCCGCCGCCGAGCAGCGCTCCGACCTGGCCGAGCAGCCCGTCGACGGGGCCCGCGCCGGGCGCGCCGCCGGCCAGGCCCGTCGCCGTGCCGAGCAGGCCGGTGATGACGCTGCCGGTGCCGCCCGTCGTGCCGAGCAGGCCGGTGATCTGCGTGGGGCTGAGCCCGCCGACGATGCCGGTCAGGTCACTGCCGCCGAGCGTCCCGAGGCCGCCGGCCAGTTGGCTGGGTGTGAGGGCGCCGAGCAGGCCGGCCAGTTGGGTGACGTCGGCGAGGGTGAGCAGGCCGCCGGTCTGGCCGCTTGTGAGGCCGTCGACGACGGATGCGAGTTGTGGTCCGGTGAGGCTGGCGAGCGCGCCGCTGATCTGGGTGAGGTCCAGGGCGCCGAGGATGCCGGCCAGGTTGCCGCCGGTCAGGGGGGCGAGCAGCCCGCCGGTCTGGGCGGCGTCAAGTGTGCCGAGGCCGCCGGTGAGCTGGCCGGGTGTGAGGGCGCCGAGCAGGCCGGTCAGCTGTGTCGCGTCGGCGGTGGACAGCACGGTCCCGGTCTGGCCTGCGGTGAGGCCGTCGACGACCGTCGCGCGCTGCGTGGGCGTGAGCGTCTCCAGCGCGCCGTTGAGCTGGCCGTTCTGCAGCGCCGCCGTGAGCACGTTGGACAGCTGGGTCGGGTTCGTCGCCGCGACGAGGACGTTGCCGATCTCCGTCGGAGTCAGCGACGCGAGGGTGACCGTCAGCTGCGCGACGGTCTGGCCCAGGATCGCCCCGATCCCGCCGATGATGCCGCCGAGAAGCTGCGACGGGGCCGTGGGCGTGCGCGCCACGGGCGCGTCGGCAGCGAGCACGACCGAGCTCGCGGAGCCGGAGATGACGAGCGCGGCTGTGGCCAGCGCGGCGAGCCGGCGGGGACGACGTTGCATGGAGAGCGTGGGTCCTTTCAGGGCACGGCGAGCAACGGGCCCGCCGATGGCGTCCGGGCAAGGATCGGCCTGATGGACGGATGCTTGAGCCCGCCGGGCTCAAGTCCCAACGTCCGTCTGCCCGACCCCACAACTCCCGCGGCGCGCTCCGCGCCGCTCGTGCGCGAGCAGGTCGCCCGGCGCACCGGCACCGGCGGCCGGGGCGGCCGATGCTCAGCCCGGCAGCGTCACGGACGCGGTGCAGACGACGCCGCGCGGGCCGACCGCCCGCGCCGTCACGGCGTCTGCCCCGGCGTAGTCCGGGAGCCGGTAGCCGACGCTGAAGGAGCGGCTGGCCCCGATCGTGCGGCGGCTGCCGCGCCACGCCACCTGCTGCTCGTGGACGATCGTCACGCGCCAGCTGGCCACCGTGCGGCCATGGACTTCGAACTCCGTCTCCAGCCCGCCGTCGCGCGACCTGACGCGCAGGCTCGACGAGGCGCCCTTGCCGCAGGTGCCGGCGACGCGCACCGCGGGGCGCACGTCAGCGCCGCCGCCGCGCCCGCTGCCGGAGCCGCCGCCACTGCCGCTGCTGTCGCCACCGCCGCCGCGCGCGAACGCGGGAGTCGAGCCGGCGGCTGCGGCCACGACGACGGCGACGGTCAGCAGGAAGGTGCGAGCGAAGGTGCGAAGGGCTGGGAGCGACATCCGCCCAGAACTCTGGCGAACTCCAGGTTGGAGTCGCAATCGGACGTTAGTCGCTGGTGCTCGTCAGACCATGGCGCTCGGCCCAGAGCGCCGCCTGGGTGCGATCGGTCACGCCGAGCTCGCGGAAGATGCGCGTGAGATGGGACTTCACGGTCTTCTCGCTGATGTCCAGCCGGCGCGCGATGAGCTTGTTCGGCAGCCCCTCGACGAGCAGTGCGAGCACCTCGCGCTCGCGCACCGAGAGCGAGCCGACGGGGTCGGGCTCGGCCCGGGCGGTGATGATCGTGCGCGCGGCGCGCGGATCCAGGGGCGACTCGCCGCGCGAGGCCGCCCGGATGCCGTCGGCGACCTCCTCCGACGAGGCGTCCTTGAGCAGGTAGCCGCACGCGCCGGCGGACAGGGCGCCGAGGATCCGGGCCCGGTCGGAGAACGAGGTCAGCACGAGCACGGCCGTGCCCGGGCTCTCCTGCGTGATCAGGCGCGTCGCCTCGATGCCGTCCATGCGGGGCATGTCGAGGTCCATGAGCACGACGTCGGGAGTCAGCTCGCGGGCGCGATCGACCGCCTCGGCCCCGTCGCCCGCGGTGCCGGCGAGCTCGATGTCGTCGAGCGCGTCGATGAGCCGGCCGAGGCCGTCGCGGATGACTCCGTGGTCATCGGCGATGAGGACGCTGATCATCTCGTCGGTACCTCCAGCTCCATGCGCGTCCCCTTGCCCGGTTCGGACGTCACCTCGAGCGTCCCGTTGACCTGCTTTACGAGTCCCTCGAGCAGCGTCAGCCCGACATGACCGTCGGCCTGTCGGCGCGCGCGGTCGCCCGGTGCGAAGCCGCGGCCGTCGTCGGTGACGACCAGCCGCGTGGTGTTCGGCGTTGGGTTGGAGACCTCCACGCACACCATCCTCGCATCTGCGTGGGACTGAGCGTTGCGCACCGCCTCGCGCGCGGCGCGGTAGATGAGCGAATCGCGCGGGGATCCGGCGGCTGCGCTGTCGGCGACGAAGAGCTCCGTCGCGATGCCGGCGGCCACGAGCGGGCTCAGCAGGTCGTGCAGCGCGGCCTCCAGGCCGGCCGACTCCAGGGTCGGCGGGTGGATCTCCACGAGCAGCGTGCGCAGCCCGCGGACGCCCTGGCGCAGCCGGGCCACGGAGTCCCTGAGGGCCGCGGCCTCCTTCGGCGCGTCGCGCCGCGCCGCCTCCTCGGCAAGCGGCGCCAGGCCGAACGCCACCCCCGCGATGTCCTGCACCACCCCGTCGTGGAGGTCGGCGGCGATCCTGCGCCGCTCCTGGTCGGAGGCCTCGATCGCGCTGGCCAGCAGCAGCTCGCGCTCGTGGTGGCCGCGCTGCAGCCGGCGCGCCATCGACCACGCGAGCGGGGCCTGGAAGAGCAGCAGCACCACGAGGCCGCCGATCAGCGGCGGGGCGAGCGCGCTGAGCAGGTGCCCCGCGTTCTGGTTGACGGACTCGAACTGCTGATAGATCTCGAAAAGGACCGGGGTCCCGTCCGGCGTCCGGATCACGGTGTGCGCCTCCAGCAGCTTGCCCTGCGGGCGCTCGAAGCGGTTCTCGGGCTTGGTGAGGTCGCTGAGCTCGGCCTCCACGCCGCCGTTGTCGAACAGCGCCAGCTCGTCCTCCGGCAGCTGGAAGCGCTGACCGATGAGGCGGTTCTCGTCGGAGTACAGGATCACGCCCTGCCGCGACCAGATCTTCACACGCACGACCGAGCCGCTGAGGATCTGGCCCTCGACGACGTCGCCGACCGCGTCGCGGGCGGCCTGATCGCGCCGCACGATCCCGTCCTGGAGCTTCTGGGCGACGAGCTGCCCCTCGATCTGCACGCGATCGCGCGTGTTGGCCTCGGCCTGCCGGATCGTGACGCCGCGCAGGCTGAAGAAGCCGCCGACGACGACGACCGCGATCGCCACGAGGCTGCCGAGCATGAAGCGCGAGACGGCCCAGATCGTGCTGTCGCGGTCGCGCCTCGCGAATCTGTCACGCAGCTTCTTGACGAGCGACACAGCCCCAATCTTGCAGCCCCAGGTCCGCCGTGCAGTCAGTTGCGACCAAAGTCCTGCCCGTCTGCGCGCTGCGTCCACATCGCGTGGGTCAGGCGGCCGCGAGCCGGCGAGCCGGCTGCGCCGCCCGCGCGACCTCGGCGCGGGCGATCGGCCGCCGGCCCCAGTCGGCCAGCAGCGCGTAGTCCACGAGGCGGTCGAAGTACTCGCTGAGCGGGGCGGGCGCGATCGCGGAGCCGAGCGCCGCCCGCGCCTGCGCATCGTCGTAGCGCACGCGGATCGCGAAATACGGCAGGTAGGCCTCGGTCGCGCGCAGAAAGCGCCGCCGGCGCGGGCTCGCGCGCAGCGCCAGCGGGTGTACGACGTGGCGGTACAACAGCGGCGACACGAGCGGCGGGCGCCGGCATTGCAGGCGGGTCACGGCGAGGTCGAGCAGCTCGCCGATGCTGCTGGCCTGCTCGGAGGCGGTGAGGTGGTACGTCCGGCCCTCGGCGCCAGGCAGCCGGGCGAGCGCGCCGATCGCGTCGGCCACGTAGTCGACCGGGACGACGTCGACGGGCGCGCTGCGGCGTGCCGGCAGGATCGGGTACGCGCCGCGCGCCAGCGCGCGCAGCGGCCAGTACAGGACGTTGAACGATGCCGTCCACCCGCCCGCGCTGTCGCCGACGATGATGCTCGGCCGCACGACGGTGATCGGCAGCTGCGGGTGCGAGCGCAGCAGCTGCTCGGCCTCGAACTTGGACTGCTCGTAGGGGTTGCGGAAGCGCTGGCCGACGTCGAGGTCGCCCTCGCGGAAGACGCCGCGGTGCTCGCCGGCGACGTAGGCCGTCGAGATGTACGTCAGGCGGCGCAGGCCACCGAGGCGCCGGCAGCGCTCGGCGAACTCGAGCACCCGCCGCGTGCCCTCGACGTTGATCGCGCGGGAGGCGTCCAGCGCCAGCTCGAAGGAGACCGAGGCCGCGCCGTGGACGATCTCGCCGACCTCGGTCGCAAGCTCGCGGGCGCGGTCGGGCGCCAGCCCGAGGCGCGGCAGCGTGAGGTCGCCGGCGACCGCGGTGACGCGGCCGGCGTAGGGCTCGACGCAGCCCAGCGCCGACCGCAGCGTCTCGTCCAGGCGTCGCGTCGCGTGCGCGTCGTCGTCGGCGCGGATGAGCGCGAACACGTGGCGCTCGCCGCGCGCGAGCTCGCGCACGAGCAGCTCG
>JAXDFS010000379.1:0-5755 GCA_034665465.1 Solirubrobacteraceae bacterium | reverse complement strand
GGCCTGCGCCTCGAACGTGCGGCCCTCGAGCCCGTGGCGGGCGGCGAACTGCCCATGCGAGCGGCTCGCGCGCCCGTAGGCGAGCTGCACCGGCCGGAAGAGCTGTTGCTCCAGCGCGTCGCCGGCGAGCTCGTCGAGCTGCTCGTAGGCCTCGCCGAGGGCGGCCAGGGCGAGCCCGAGCTCGTCGGTCGCGTCGGCGAGCGTGTCGAGCAGCTGCTGGCGCCCGTCGGACGCGGCGTAGGCCATGTCCCCAGCGTAGTTCGCCGCGGCCCGCGGCGCTCGACCCGCCCGCGACGGGTGTGAGTGAGCGCACACAAGCGCCCGATCCGCGTTTGCGTCGCGCCGTGCGGGCTAGCCCCATGCATGAAGGTTCCCCACTTGCGATTGGACAGGAGCACATGAACGCATCTGAGAAGAAGGTCGCCCAGTACCTCGGTGAGGCGCACGCCAGCGAGCAGGCGCTCGTGCGCGTGCTGCAGTCGCAGATCGCCATGACGCCCCGCGGCTCCTACCGCGACGCGCTCGAGGCGCATCTGTCGCAGACGCAGGAGCACGCGGAGCGCGTCGGCGCGCGCCTGGGCGAGATCGGCAACGGCCGCAACCCGGTCATGGCCGTCGTCGGCGCCGTCGAGACCGTCGTCGGCCAGGCGCTGGCGCTGGGCAAGGCCCCGCTGGACCTGCTGCGGGGCTCCGGCGGCGAGGAGAAGGTGCTCAAGAACGCCAAGGACGCGTACGCGTCCGAGGCGCTGGAGATCGCCACCTACACGGCGATCGAGCGCCTCGCCAGGGCCGTCGGCGACGACACGACCGCCAGGCTGGCGGCGTCGATCCGCGCCGACGAGGAGAAGATGCTTGCGCGGGTCCTGCGCGAGATCCCCAAGCTGACGGACGCCGTCGTCGGCGCCGACGTCGAGGGCGAGCCCTCCTACGACGTGACGAAGACGGGCGCCGCCGACACCGTCCGCGAGGCCGGCACGCGGGCCAAGCGCACGGCGCGCAAGGCGCGCAAGGTGCCTGGCGTCGCGCAGGCCGAGGGACAGATCAAGGGCGCCGTCGCATCGGCGGACGACCTGGCGATCGCCCGCTACGACTCGCTCACCGCCGACGAGATCACCGCCAAGCTCACCGACCTGTCGCAGATCGACCTGGCGAAGATCGACTCCTACGAGCGCAAGAACCAGAACCGCTCGACCGTGCTCGGCCGCATCTCCACGCTGCGCAGCAGCGAGCCGTGGCCCGGCTACGACGAGCTGACCGCCGCCGAGATCCAGGCCGTCCTCTCCGACGCCGACGACGAGCGCGCGCAGGAGGTCCGCTCCTACGAGCGCAGCCACAAGAACCGCGCGGGCGTGCTGAAGACCGCCGAGCGCGAGCTGGCCGGCGCGTGACGCCCCTGTTCCGATCGATTCTGAGGAGACAGCCATGAGCATTGCCGACAAGGCCCGCAGGATCCCGGGGGTCGCGGCCGCCGAAGGCGCCATCACCGGCGCCGTCGCGATCGAGGACGACCTGCCGATCAAGGACTACGACAAGCAGACGGCGGCGGACGTCGCCGCCCGCCTGAAGGGCTTCAGCCAGCGCGAGCTGCGGCTGATCGACGCCTACGAGCGCCGGCACGAGAACCGCAGCACGATCACCGACACGATCGCGCGGTTGAGCGGCGAGGAGCCGTGGTCGGGCTATGACGAGCAGAGCGCCGAGGCGATCGCCAAGGCGCTGCGCGAGACGACGCCCGACAAGGCCCGGGCGGTGCGCGCCTACGAGCGCGGTCGCAAGGCCCGCGCCGGCGTCCTGGAGGCGGCCGACCGGCGCGTGGGCGACAGATAGCGCACCCGGCGTGGCGCCGGTGCGGGCATCCGTGCAAGATTCTCGGCCATGAGCACGATCGAGCATCTGCGCGGGATCCCCGCGCTGCGCCCGCTGCGGGGCCGCAACCCGGCCGTCGTCGTCTGCCTCGACGACCCGGGCGCGTTCGAGCAGCACGCCGGCGAGCTCGCCGCGCTCGACGCCAGGCTGATCGTCGAGCGCGAGCCGGGCGACCTGTCGCGACGGCTGGGGCGCCCGTCGGTGACCGTCTGCGACCGGTACCTGCAGGTCGAGCTGCACGCGCAGGACGTCTCCCCGCAGGACGCGATCAAGCTGGTCCGCTGGCTGGAGAGCCGCTGCGAGGAGTGCCCGCAGTCGGGCGTCGACATGGCGCCCCACGCGACGCACGGCCGCTGCTCGGCGTGAGCGTCGTCGAGCTCGACACGCCGCACGGCCCGGCGCGCGCGCACCTGCACCCCGCCGATGCGCCGCGCGCGGCACTCGTGCTCGGCCACGGCGCGGGCGGGGGCGTGGCGGCGCCGGACCTCGTCGCGGTGACGCGGGTGGCCCGCGAGGCCAACGTCAGCGTCGCGCTCGTCGAGCAGCCCTACCGCGTGGCGGGCCGCCGCTCTCCCCCGCGCGCGCCGGTGCTCGACGCCGGCTGGATCGCGGTCGTGGCGCAGCTCGCCGACGGGCCGTTGCAGGGCGTGCCGCTGATCACCGGCGGCCGCTCGTCGGGCGCCCGCGTGGCCTGCCGGACCGCGGCGGCGACCGGCGCGGTCGCGGTCCTGTGCCTGGCGTTCCCGCTCATCGCGCCCTCGGGGGCAAGCCGCGTGGACGAGCTCGACGCGGTGGGCGTCTCGGTCCTCGTGGTGCAGGGCGCGAGCGACCGCTTCGGGATGCCCGAGGCGACCGAGCGCCGCTCGGTCGTGGTGGTGCGCGGCGACCACGGCTTGAAGTCCGACATCGCGAGCCTCGAGGACGCGGTTGCCGGGTGGCTGATGGTGGTGGTGGCGCGGGCCGGGTGACGTGCTCTGCGCGCCGCTCGTGACGTGGTGGCTGCGGACGCTCCCGGAACTGCATCGATGAGGAGGGGCCCAGGCGCTCGGGACCTCTTGCGAGCGGTTTTGACGCGGCGGATCGGGATGGATGACGCGTAGGTGTTCACCTGCAACATCTACTCGTCGGGCTTGCGTGATCGGCGCCTGCGGGCGACCGCACACGACCGCGCCTACATCCGCAGCACCGGCCGCTGCAGCGGCCCCAGCGGCGCGTTCGCGCAGGCCGACAACGCCAGGCCGAGGACGTCGCGGGTTGCGAGCGGGTCGATGATCCCGTCGTCCCACAACCGTGCGGTGGCGTGGTAGGGGTGGCCCTGGGTCTCGTACTGGGCGAGCGTGCGCTCGCGCAGGGCCTCGATCTCGGCGGGGTCGCGGTCGGACGCGACCGCGGTCAGGACCGTCGCCGCCTGCTCGCCGCCCATCACCGAGATGCGCGCGTTGGGCCACGTCCACAGAAAGCGCGGGTCGTACGCGCGCCCGCACATGCCGTAGTTGCCGGCCCCGAAGGAGCCGCCGACGATGACCGTCAGCTTCGGCACGCGCGCGCAGGAGACGGCGGCGACCATCTTCGCGCCGTCGCGGGCGATGCCGCCGGCCTCGGCCTCGCTGCCGACCATGAAGCCGGTGATGTTCTGCAGGAACGCCAGCGGGATGCCGCGCTGGTCGCAGAGCTCGACGAAGTGCGTCGCCTTCAGCGCGCTGGCGCTGAACAGGACGCCGTTGTTGGCGATGAGCCCGACCGGGTGGCCGTGGATGTGGGCGAAGCCGCAGACGATCGTCGTCGCGTACAGCGCCTTGAACTCGTGAAAGCGTGAGCCGTCGGCGATCCGGGCGACGATCTCGCGCGGGTCATAGGCCGTCTTCAGGTCGGCCGGCACCACGCCGTAGAGCTCGTCGGGGTCGACGACCGGCTCGACGACCGGCGCGTGCTCCCACGGGGCGGGCGCGCGCGGGCCGAGCGTCGCGACGATCGAGCGCACGATCTGCAGCGCCTCGACGTCGTCGGCGGCGAGGTGGTCGACGACGCCCGAGCGGCGCGCATGCAGGTCGCCACCGCCGAGCTCCTCGGCCGTGACGACCTCGCCGGTGGCGGCCTGCACGAGCGGCGGGCCGCCGAGGAAGATCGTCCCCTGCTCGCGGACGATGACCGTCTCGTCGCTCATCGCCGGGACGTAGGCGCCGCCGGCGGTGCAGGAGCCCATCACGGCCGCGATCTGCGCGATGCCGGCCGCCGACATCCGCGCCTGGTTGAAGAAGATCCGGCCGAAGTGCTCGCGGTCGGGGAAGATCTCGTCCTGCAGTGGCAGGAAGGCGCCGCCGGAGTCGACGAGATAGATGCACGGCAGGCGATTGTGCAGCGCGACCTCCTGCGCGCGCAGGTGCTTCTTGACGGTCATCGGGAAGTACGTGCCGCCCTTGACGGTCGCGTCGTTGGCCACGACGACCACCTCGCGGCCCGACACCCGCCCGATCCCGGTGACGATCCCGGCGCCGGGCGCCGCGCCGTCGTAGAGCCCGTGGGCCGCCAGCGGCGAGAGCTCGAGAAACGGCGAGCCGCGGTCAAGCAGCCGCTCGACGCGCTCGCGGGGCAGCAGCTTGCCGCGCGCGACGTGACGGTCGGCCGCGCGCTGCCCGCCGCCGGCGCGGGCCAGCGCGAGCTGCTCGCGCAGGTCCTCGGCGAGCGCACGGTTGACGGCCTCGTTGGCGACGAACGCCTCGGCGCGGCGGCGCGCGCTCGTGCTCAGCACGGTGCTCATCGCACCCCCACCAGCGGCTGACCGCCGCTGACGCGGTCGCCCGGCGCCACCGCGAGCCCCTCGACGGTCCCGGCGGCCGGCGCGACGACCTCGAGCTCCATCTTCATCGACTCCAGCACGACGAGCACGTCGCCGGCGCGGACGCTGTCGCCGTCGGCGACGCGCACCGCCAGGACGCTGCCCGGCATCGGCGCCTCGAGCGCCGCCCCACCGGCGTGCAGGTCGCGGCCGAGCGCGACCACCTCCTCGTGAAAGGCCCAGGCCCGCCCGTCGATGCCGACGCGCGTGACCGCGCCGTCGCGGGCGTGCGCCCAGACGCGCCGCTCGCCGCCGAGCGTCACCGCGAGGCGATCGCCGTCGAGCTCGACAGCGGCCGCGCGCCGCGGGCCGTCGCCGACCTGCACGTACCCGTCGCCGACCAGCACCTCGACCGGCTGCGCCCCACGACCGTCCCGGGCCAGGCGCCGGCGCAGGGGCGCGCGGCCGTCGATCCTCCAGCCGACCAGGCGCTCCCACGGGTCCTCGCCGCCACCGACCTGCAGCGAGCGCGCGAGCGCCGCCGCGGCCACAGCCGTCTCGTCGCTGCCGGGGTCCGGCGCGGCGGCCGGCAGCCGCTCGGCGAGCCCGGTGTCGAGCGCGCCCGCGCGCACGTCAGGCTCGGCGAGCAGCCGGCGCAGAAAGGGCGTGTTGACGGGCGGCCCGAGGATCACGAGCTGCGCCAGCGCGCGGTCGAGGCGGTCGAGCGCCGCGGCGCGCGTAGGGCCGTGCGCGACGACCTTCGCCAGCAGCGAATCGTAGTGCGGCGTCACCTCGTCGCCCGGCCCGACCCCGCTGTCGACCCGGATCCCGGGCCCCGACGGCTCGCGGTAGGCGACGATCCGCCCACCGCCCGGCAGGAAGCCGCGCTCGCCATCCTCGGCGCAGACGCGCGCCTCGACCGCGTGGCCGTCGGCGGCGAGCTCACCGGGACCGAACCACAGCGGCTCGCCGGCGGCGACGCGCAGTTGCGCCTCGACGAGATCCAGGCCGTAGACGAGCTCGGTCACCGGGTGCTCGACCTGCAGGCGGGCGTTCATCTCCAAGAAGAAGAAGCCGTCCGGATCGCCGGCGGGCACGAGGAACTCGCAGGTG
>JAXDFS010000378.1:0-3006 GCA_034665465.1 Solirubrobacteraceae bacterium | reverse complement strand
GGAATAGGCGATCGCGTTCGCCTGCGCGCCCGCGTGCGGCTGGACGTTGACGAAGCCGGCGCCGAACACCTGCTTGGCGCGCTCGATCGCCAGCGTCTCGGCCACGTCTACGTGCTCGCAGCCCCCGTAGTAGCGCTTGCCGGGGAGACCCTCGGCGTACTTGTTGGTGAGCGTCGAGCCCTGGCAGTCCATGACCGCCTGCGGGACGAAGTTCTCCGAGGCGATCATCTCGAGCGTGGTCTCCTGGCGACGTGCTTCGTCGGCCAGCACCTGCGCGATCTCGGGATCGACCTCGCCGACGGGCTTGGTGAAGTGGTCCGGCGCCAGATCGGTCATGCGACTGACGGTAGCAACGGGAACGGCGCGGCCGGGCCCTCGCCGGCGCCGCGCCCTCAGACGGGGGCCTGCACGGAGGCGGCCCCGAGCAGGGTCAGCGCATCGCAGCCCACGAACGCGGCGCCCAGCGGCTCTCCGGCCTCCAGCAGCCGCGCCCAGAACGCCTCGGCCGATGCCGTGCGCACGAGGACGAGGACGCGGCGCTGGCTCTCGCGCAGGATCGCGACGACGCTCGGGTCGCCGGCGTCGCGCCCGATCGCGCCGATCCCGAGATCGTCGGGAAGCCCGGCCGCGCCGAGCAGGCGCCCGGCGCGCGGCCCGATCACGCTGACGATCGCGATCGACGCGCCGATGTCGCGGCTGACGAGCTCGGAGCGGTCGCTGCCCGCGCCTGCGGGGGCGAGGTCGCGCAGCGCGTGATGCGCGCCGACGACCAGGCAGCGCCGGCTGTCGACGCGCAGGTACCAGATGCCGCGCTGGCGGCGGGCCGTGCCGGCCGCAGGCGGCGGGTCGCCGAGCACGGTCGCGAGCGCGCGATCCAGTGGCGCCTGGCCGCCGCGCAGCTCGATCGCGCCGAGATCGGAACGGTCGGCGAGGCCGACGTGCGACATGCAGGCGGCGATCTCGCCGGGCGTCGAGCCGTAGAGGGCGGCGACGACGTGTCCGTCGCGCTCGCCGAGCTGCGCGCCCGCCGCCAGACAGGCCTCGGGAACGGAGCCCGTGTTCATGCCGGAGTGGCGGGTGGTTTCCACGTGAGGTAGGAGACGGGTCTGTCTCGGGGACGACGCAGCGATCATAGACCTGTCGGCCCGCCGTATGGTGCGCCCTCGTGCTGTTCGAGTGGCTCCTGGTGCCGGTCGGTCTCGCGCTGATCGTCGCCGTCGCGCGCGTCGGCGCGGACGTCGCCACGCGGGTCGGGCAACCGCGGATCGCGGGCCAGCTCGTCGGGGTCGTGCTCGTCGGCCCGACGGTGCTCGGAGGGCAGGTCGAGGGCGTGGTCAGGGGCGCCTCGGGCCGCGGGGCCGTCGACGCGATCTTCCCCGCCGTGAGCGTCGGCGTGCTGGCGGTCGTCGGCTCGCTGGGCCTCGTCCTCTACATGCTGCTCGTGGGGCTGACGATCGACCCGCGGCCGATGGCGCGCCGGGCCGGCACGATCGCGCTGCTCGTCCTGGCGATCAGCGCGGGAACGGCCGTGGTCGCGCTCGCAGCGGCTGCGTGGCTGCGCCACCTCGGCGGCTGGCAGGGCCCGTCGGCGGGCGGCGTGGCGTTCGCGCTCGCGCTCGCGGCGGCGCTGATCGCCAACGGCGTGCCGGTCGTGGCGCGGATCCTGGAGGAGCGCGGGCTGCTGCGCACAGAGGTCGGCGCGATCACGATCTCCTCGGCCGGCGCCATCACGACGCTCGCCCTCGTCGTCTCCGGCGTGGCGATCAAGGGCGCCGGCGCCTCCGCCGCCGAGCGCTTCGTGCTCGTCCTCGCTGCGGCGGCCGTGCTCGTCGCGGCTGTGACCGTGCTCGCACGGGCCCACGGCAGCAGGCTCGCGCCCGGCGCAGCGATCGCCGCGCTGCTCGGCCTGTCGATCGCGGCCGGGGTGGCGGGCCGCAGCCTGCTCGGCACGGCGCTCGTGGGGCCGCTCGTCGTCGGCATCGCCGCGAGCGGCACGAGCGCTTCGGCGGCCTTCGTCGAGGAGCGCCTGGGCACGGTCGTGCGCGAGGTCCTGCTGCCGGTCTTCCTCGGCTTCGCGGCGCTGCACGCGAACCTGCGCGAGCTCGGGCCCGGCGTCCTGGGCCCGGTCGTGGCGATCATCGCCGCGGTCACGGTCGTCAAGCTGGCCGCCGGCTACGGCGTCGCGCGCGTCACCGGCTTCTCGCGCCCCGACGCGGGAGCGATCGCGGCGATGCTGCAGTGCGGCGGGGTCATGACGATCGCGATCTCGCTGGCGATCCTCGACGCAGGCCTGATCACGACGCGGCTACACGCCGCGCTGACGCTCGCCGGGCTGGCCACGACGGTCCTCGCGGGCCCGCTGCTCAAGCGGTCCGGCGTGGCCCCGGCCTCGGCCGTCGTCTAGCGCGTGGCGGGCCGTGCGTGCAGGCTCGCGGGCGCCATCCTCTACCCTCCCGTGTCCGGCGGATCGCCTACTCGGCCGGAGCACCACGGTGCTCAGCCGGGCCACGCGCAAGCCTCACGGCTCGCGGCCAGTCCCGGTGGCCGGGAGTGTCACGCCAACCCCGGTGACACACACTCCGGGGACGTAGTAGTTCAGCGGCGATCCATGACCGGCGCGGTGTGACGGGCGGGCCTCGGCTCGCCCGGCCGCGTTAAGGCGTGACGCGGTGCTCGCGCAGGTAGTCGAGGTAGAACGGCCGCAGGAGCTCGGCGACCTCGCCCTTGCCGGAGTTCGTGAGGTCGTCGATGTGCGCCCGCAGGGTCAGCGCGTCGGCCTCGGCCTCGTCGATCTCGCCCGCGGCGGCCTCGGCGACCGGCAGCGCCTGCATCAGCCGGACGAAGAACGGCACGTCGAGATGGCGCAGCGCGCGGTGCACGGCGAGATCGTGCAGCTCGTGCGAGGAGAGGCGCTGCAGCGGGTCGTCGTGATCGGCCATCGGCGCAGACACTACGACCTCGCGATGCACGGCGGCAGCGCAGTCGCGGCCGTTGTGATGTGATCAC
>JAXDFS010000377.1:0-8645 GCA_034665465.1 Solirubrobacteraceae bacterium | reverse complement strand
CATCGACGACATAGGTCACGCTGCTGCTCGTCGCATTTCCGGCGTTGTCAGTCGCGCTCACTGCAAACGTGTGGGTCCCCACCGCAGCGGTGTCGACGTTTGCGGGGCCAGTGCACGCCGCCACGCCGCTGCCGCCGACGCTGTCTACGCACGAAAAGGCTGAGCTGACGGCAGCGCCCTGAATGTAATGCTGACTCGCAGCCGGCGCGGTGATCGTGATCGTCGGTGGAGTCGTGTCGGCCGGTCCCGCTCCAGGGTCGACGACGGCGACTGGCGTGAGACTGCTCGTCGTCGAGCCGTCGCCCAACTGGCCGAACGCGTTGTCGCCCCAGCAGGCGGCGCTGCCTCCAGACAGCACAGCACATGAATGACCAATCGCGCCGCCGGCGGCAATGGCAACTGCCGTCGTGACGCCCTGTACGGCCACCGCCGTGAGTCGATTCGTAGTCGAGCCATCGCCCAACTGGCCGTTTGCGTTGAAACCCCAGCACAGCGCGCTGCCGTCCGCCTGCGCCGCGCAGGAAAACGAATCGCCCAAGGCGATCCGGACGGCTGTCGTGATGCCTTGTGTGGGAACCGGCGTCAGCCGCGTCGTCGTCGAGGCATCTCCAAGTTGCCCGCTGCTGTTAAGGCCCCAACACATCACGCTTCCGCCGGAGAGCAGCGCGCAGGAATGACTGCCGCCGGTTGCGACGCCGACGGCCGTCGTGATGCCCTGGGCGGCAACCGGCGCAGGCCTGGGCGTGACTGAGCCATCCCCCAGCTGACCCGCGCCGTTGTCACCCCAGCACACGACGCCGCCGCCAGACAACACCGCGCACGAATGAGTGAACCCACCTGCAACGCCGACCGCCGTCGTGACACCCTGAACTGCAACGGGCGTGGGCGAATTGGTCGTCAGCCCATCCCCCAGCTGCCCAGAGCCGTCAGCGCCCCAGCACCGTACGCTGCCGCCCGACAACACCGCGCAGGAATGATCGAACCCGGCGGCAACGCTGACCGCCGTCGTGATGCCCTGCACCGCGACCGGCACCGGCGAGCTCGTCGTCGAACCATCGCCGAGCTGCCCGGCGTTGTTGAGTCCCCAGCACATCACACCGCCGCCAGACAGCACGGCGCAGGAATGATGATCGCCGACGGCAAGGCCGATCGCCGTGCCGACTCCCTGCACCGCGACTGGAGTGGAGCTCGGAGCCGTGACGGAACCGGTTCCCAGCTCCCCGCTGCCGTTCGAGCCCCAACACTTCACGGTGCCATCCGACACCAGCCCACAAGAATGGCTGGCGCTGACGCTGACCGCTGAGTAACTCGTCAGCGCCAGTGCCGAGGATGCCGTGATGCACGCGAGACCTTCGACCACGACCACCACGATCGCCATCCGTGCCACGAGCGCTCCGAGGCGCGCGCGCTGGCGGCGTGGTCCCGGCCCGCGTTGCGGGATACCGCCACGGTGTGCGTTCGTCGCGGTCGATCGGGCGCCCCTCGATCGCGCGATGTGGCGCAGCGCGTCCGCCGTTGCGTCGCCGGTAAGCCACAGCCCAGTACGCGTCCCCGGCATCCCGTGCTCCTTCGCTCTCTCTCGCTCGATCTCGCGCCACTTGGCCAGACGGGCGTCCGGCTGGGAATCTTCCACTGGCTCCCACGATTTACAACGTTCAGGTGCGTACCATACGGTGGCGGCCTACCAGCGCGATTGAGCGCCACTCGCAGTGAACCTTACGAACGGGTTCTACTCTCACCTGTACACATACCGTCGTCGCCTGCGCCACAACCTTTGGCGCAGCCAGGTGGGGATCGAGCGGGGAACGCCGTACTACTTCTTCGCCGGCGGCGGGAGCATCAGCACGGTGGCGGCGGCCGACGGGAGCCACATCCGGGTCGGTCCCGCTGACCGGGGACGATCGCCAACTACCCGCCGGCCGGGCTCGGCCCATGCTGCACCGGGCGCAGCACGTGCACGTCACCCGCAGGCCGCTGCTTGTCGCCCGAGCGCTCGGCGAGCTCGCGCTCGAGGTCGCTGATGCGCGAGGACATTCCGTTGATGGCGTCGGCGATCGGGTCGGGGAGGTGGATCCAGTCGGTGTCCGGGCCCTCCGGCCGGCGGCCCTCGACGCGCACCGGGTGCCCGGGATTGCCGACGACCGTGGTGTTCGGCGGCACGTCCTGGATGACGACGGTGTTGGCGCCGACCTTCGCGCCGTGCCCGACGGTGATCGCCCCGAGCAGCTTGGCGCCGGCGCCTACCGTCACGTTGTCCTGCAGGGTCGGATGGCGCTTGCCGGTCGCAAAGCCGGTGCCGCCGAGGGTCACGCCCTGGTAGAGGGTGACGTCATCGCCGATCTCGGCCGTCTCGCCGATGACCACGCCCGCGCCGTGATCGATGAAGAAGCCCTGGCCGATGCGGGCGGCGGGATGGATCTCGATGCCGGTCAGCGTCCGCGACATGAGCGACAGCGAGCGCGGCAGCACGGGCACGCCGATCCCGTGCAGCTCGTGGGCGACGCGATGGACGAGCAGCGCCTGGACGCCAGGCCAGCCCGTGAGGATCTCGGTGCTGCCGGCGCCGCGGGCCGCGGGGTCGCGCGCGTGGGCGGCAGCGACGTCGCGGCGCACCTCGCCGACGACCCGTGCGAGGGTGCCGAGACCGAGCATCCACACAGACTAGCGGGGCTTTTGTGCGGGCCCGGGCGGTCGCCTACGGCGCGAAGAACGGCGTCGAGACGTAGCGCTCCCCGGAGTCGGGGATCACCACCGCGATGCGATGGCCGCGCGACTCGGGCCGGCTCCCCAGCTCGATTGCCGCCCACAGCGCCGCGCCGCCGGAGATGCCGATCAGCGCGCCCTCCTCGCGGGCCGCCCGCCGGGCCGTCTCGATCGCGTCCTCGTCGTCGACGGCCATGACCTCGTCGATGATCTCGCGGTTGAGCACCGGCGGGACGAACCCGGCCCCGATGCCCTGGATCTTGTGGGGGCCCGGCGCGCGGCCGGAGAGGACCGCCGACGTCGCCGGCTCGACGGCCACGACGCGACAGCCGGGGTTGTGCGCCTTGAGGACCTCCCCCACCCCGGTGATCGTCCCGCCCGTGCCGACGCCGCAGACGATCGCGTCGATGCTGCCGTCCAGCGCCTCGAGCAGCTCGGGGCCGGTCGTCCGGCGATGGGCCTCGGGGTTGGCGAGGTTGGAGAACTGGTCGGGCAGGAAGACGTCGTCGCGGCTGGCCATCGCGCGCGCGGCATCGACGGCCTCGCTCATGCCGCCCAGCGACTCGGTGATCTCGACCCGCGCGCCGTAGAGGCGCAGCAGGCCCTCGCGCTCGCGGCTCATGCCCTGCGGCAGCGTCAGGACGAGGTCATAGCCCTTGGCGGCGCAGACGAAGGCGAGGGCGATCCCGGTGTTGCCCGAGGTCGCCTCGACGATCGTCGTGCGACCCGGCTCGATGCGGCCCTCGGCCTCGGCGGCCTCGATCATCGCGACGCCGATGCGGTCCTTGACGCTACCGCCGGGGTTGAAGTACTCGAGCTTTCCGAACAACCGCACCCCGTCCGGTGCCATGCGCGTCAGCTCGACGATCGGGGTCCGCCCGACATACGCCGCAATGTTGACCGGGATTGAGGACATCGCGCTGAAAGGTAACCGGAGCCGGGTTGGGATGCTTGTGCACCAGGCTGGGTAGGCCCCCTGTATGGCCTTGGCCGACAACGGCGCCGCGCTGGACGCCGTCTATCCGGCCCAGGCGCCTCGCGTCGCGGATATACGACACGACGTCGCGACGATCGCGACCGGCTTCGGAGCCGGTGAGCTCGCGCTCGTGCAGATCAACCTCGCCGTCAGCGAGGCGGCCACCAACGCCATCCTGCACGCCTACCGCGACGGGATGAAGGCCGGCGACGTCCGCGTGCTCGTCACGCACGAGGATGATTTCCTCGATGTCAGCATCTGCGACCGGGGCGTCGGGATGTCCCCGCGCCGCGACAGCCCCGGGATGGGGCTGGGCCTGAGCCTGATGGCCCACGAGAGCCACAGCTGCGAGATCAGGACGTCGCCCGCGGGTGGCACCGAGGTCGTCCTGCGGTTCGCCCTCGCGGCGCACTGAGCACGCGCCGCGGTCAGGACTTGGACTGCACCACGTTGGGGCTGCGCACGAGCCAGGCCCCGTTCTCCTGCACGAGGCGCAGCTGGCTGGTCTTGCCGATCTGGGCCGTCGCGTCCTTGCCCGCGATCGTGATGTCGTCGATGTGAAGCCCGTCGCGCGTGTCCTGCAGGAGCTTGGTGTCGTCGGCGCTCGCATGGCTCATGAGGGCCTTGACGCTGCCCACGCAGGTCTTCGCGCCGCCGTCGATGATCATCGCGTCCCTGCCTTCGCTGGTCAGCAGCCCGCAGACGGTGGCGCCGTCCACGTCGACGAAGGCCTTGTAGTACCGGCGCAGGGCCGCGACGACGGCCAGGCGATCGGCGGTCGGCCCCGAGCCGGTTCCGCTGCTCAGGTCCGCGGCCGGCGCGTCGGCGGCCGGCGTGGGCTTCGGCGTGACGCCCGGGATGGCGGGCGGGGTCTTGGCCTTCTTCGCCGTCGTCTTCTGCTTCTTGGGCGCCGCGGCCGCGGTCGTCTTGGCCGCTGCGGGCTTGGAGGCTGCCTTCTTGGCCTTCTTCGCAGCCGCTGCTTTTGCTGGTGCGGCGGACGAGGCCTTGTGCGCCTTCTTGGCGGTCGACGCCTTCGGGGTCGTCGCGGTCGTCGCGGCCGTCGCGGCCGTCGCGGTGGTGGTCACCGCGGCGGCGCCGGCGGCCGGGCCGGCGGTGGGGTCGTCCTTGCCACAGCCGGCGACGGCCAGGGCGAGAACGACGGCAACGGCTGTCAACGTCCTCGGCACGACCCCGACTATCTCACCTGGCGTGCGGGCGGTGTGGCCGACCTAGACGTTCAGCGAGGATGCGGTCGCGGGTTGCTCAGGCCCGGTACAGAAAGCATCTGGAACCATGAGTCGATGGGGCGCGCGGTCACGGCCGGTCTGGTGGCGGCCGCCCTTGCGCCGGCGGGCTGCGGCTCGTCGGCGACGACCACGAGCACCACGGCGACCTCCGTTCGGTCTGCGCCGGCAGCGCCGGCAGCCCCCGCGGCCCGGCGGCCCGGAGCCGTGCTGCACGCACAGGCGAGCGGGCGGCTTCCGGCCCCCGTGCAGCTTCCGGCGGTTGCGCGGCGCGGCGACGGACTGCTGATGATGGGCGGCCTGAACGCCGCCGACGGCTCGGTGGCGGACATCGTCCGAGTGGACGCGCGCGGCGCGCGCGTCGTCGGGCACCTGCCGGCCGCGCTGCACGACGCAGCGGCCGCCACCGCGGCGGGCCGGACGCTCTTCATCGGCGGGGGCAACGCCGGCGCAGGGACCTCGCAGGTGCTGCGCGTGACGGCCGGCGGCAGCGCGCAGCCCTACGCCCGGCTGCCGGCGGGGGCATCGGACGTCGAAGCCGCGGCGATCGGCTCGCACATCTACGTGGTCGGCGGCTATACCGGGACCGCGCCGCTGCGTTCGATCATCGACATCGGCCCCGGCGGGCGCGTCAAGGTGGTGGCCGAGATGCCCCGCCCGCTGCGTTATGCGGCGGTGGCCGCCGTCGGTGGCCGGATCCTGGTCGCCGGCGGCACCTCCGGCGTGACCGCGCGGCGCGAGATCCTCTCGGTCGATCCCGCCGGCGGTCGGGTGCGGACCATCGGCCGCCTGCCGGCCGCCACGACGCACGCGGCGGGCGCGGTGCTCAACGGGCGCTTCTACGTCATCGGCGGGCGCGGCGACGGGCTGAGCTCGCAGCGCGCCGGCCTGCTGGCGATCGACCCGGCGACCGGCCGCGCGACGCGGGCGGGACATCTGCCGGCTGCCCTCTCGGACCTGAGCGCCGCGTCCTTCCAGCGCCGCATCGTGGTCGTCGGCGGCCGTGACGCGGGGGGCGGCGTGCACGACGAGGTCCTGACGCTGCGGGCACGCGGTTGACCTCCCGCGCGGCGCCGGCGCTCGTGCTCGTCCTGCTCGTCGCGGTGGCCGCCGGCTGCGGGGGCTCGAAGGCGCCCACGTCGACGGCCCCGGTGGCCCCGGCCACGACCCCGCTGCCCGCCTCCCAGGCCGGAGGCGGCCGTGGCTCGGCGGTGCTGGTGCCGCGGCCCGGCGAGGTCCCCGCGCCACTCAGCCCGCGCGACGTCTACGCCGCCGAGCGCCCCGGCCTGCTGAGCCCGACGGTGCGCCGCGATCCCGCCCGCGTCTACGTGCCCAACTCGAAGTCCGACACCGTCGACGTGATCTCCCAGCGCACGGACAAGGTGATCGGGCATTTCGCAACCGGCGGCCTGCCCCAGCACGTCACGCCCTCGTGGGACCTCAAGACGCTGTGGGTGACCAACGACACGGGCAACAGCCTGACCCCGATCGATCCGCGCACGGGCCGGCCCGGGCACCGCGTCGACGTCGCCGATCCCTACAACCTCTACTTCACGCCCGACGGCCGGCGCGCGATCGTGGTCGCCGAGCGCAACAAGGAGCTCGACTTCCGCTCCCCACACACGATGGCGCTGCGCCATCGCCTGCTGCTGCCCCAGTGCGCGGGCGTCGATCACATGGACTACACCGCCGATGGCCGTCTCGCTCTCGTCTCGTGCGAGTTCGCCGGGCGGATGGTGGTCGTCGACCTGCGCCGCGAGCGCGCGATCAAGACGATCGCCCTGCGGCCCGGAGCGATGCCGCAGGACGTCAAGCTGTCGCCGGACGGGCGGACCTTCTACGTCGCCGACATGGCGTCGGGGGGCGTCTGGCTGATCGACGCGCGCAGGATGCGCAAGCTGCGCCTGCAGCCGACCGGCAGCGGCGCACACGGCCTGTATCCCAGCCGCGACTCGCGCCGGCTCTTCGTGTCAAATCGCGGAGAGGGCTCGATCTCGGTGATCTCCTTCGCCACCCGCAGGCCGATCGCGAAGTGGCGCATCCCCGGCGGCGGCAGCCCCGACATGGGCGGCGTCTCGGCCAGCGGGCGGGTGCTGTGGCTGTCCGGGCGCTACGACGCCGAGGTCTACGCCATCAGCACGCGGACCGGGCGGCTGCTGCATCGCATCCACGTGGGCCAGGGCCCGCACGGCATGGCTGTCTGGCCGCAGCCGGGCCGCTACTCGATCGGGCACACCGGGATCCTGCGCTGACCGCCCGTCCCGCTGATCAGATGTAGTACATCGGGACGGCCGCGTCGCGGGCCTCGCGCTCGACGACGTCGGCGAGCGTGCTGGCCTGCATGACGGCGCGCGCGGCGGCGGCGGCCTCGCCGAAGATCCCGGCGGCGTCGCGGCCGAAGGGGCCGTCGAGGAGTTCGACGATCTCCAGCACCGTGATGTCGGCGGGCGGGCGGGCGAACGTGTAGCCGCCCTTGACCCCGCGCTGGGACTTCAGCATGCCGGCGCGGCGCAGGGTCGCGAACAGCTGCTCGAGGAACTGCACCGGGATGTCGCGCCGGCGGGCGAGCTCGCCGATCGGCACGGGACCGTCGCCGGAGCGCCCGAGCTCGGCGAGCGCCTGCAGCGCATAGGGCGACTTCGTGGTGATGGACATCATCGCCACTACATTGTGACCGGTATGGGCCCGGTCAACAGGTACGCGCCGCCGGTGGCCGTGATGGCGCTCATCTTCGGTCTCTCGGCGACCCCCGATCTGAACTCGGGCCTGGGCGCGTGGGACCTGTGGCTGCGCAAGGCCGCGCACGTGACGATCTTCGCCGCGCTGTGGCTCACGCTCATGCGCGCGACGGACTGGCGCCGGCCGCTGCTGGCGACGGCCATCACGCTGCTGTACGCCATCTCCGACGAGTACCACCAGACGTTCGTCGGGGGACGCCACGGGTCGCCGGTGGACGTCGGGATCGACGCCGCCGGGGTCGGGCTGGCCGCGCTCGCCTGGGCGATGACCACGCGCCGCCGGGGGCGCCCGGGACCGCCATGGCCGATGCCGCCGCTGCGGGCGGCCGGCTCTACAGCCAGCCGCGCTCCGTAGCGATCAGCACGGCCTGCGCGCGGTCGACGGCGCCGAGCTTGCCGTAGATGTTGTGCAGGTGGGTGCGCACGGTCGAGGTCGAGAGCTGCAGCTCGGCGGCGATCTGCTTGTAGACCTTGCCCTCGGCGAGGCGCTTGAGCACTTCGACCTCGCGGCCGGACAGCGGGCAGGGATCGATCTGGCGCGGGCGCCCGGAGGTCGGGTAGGGCAGGTCGTACATGACCGACCGCAGCTCGGTCGGCCCCAGGCCGACGGAGCGCGCGACCTTCAGCAGGGCCTGCGGCGAGACCTGGTCGCCCTGGGCATAGTGGGCGAGCATGTCGGCGAGGCGCACGAAGGCGGCCTCCCCGGTGGCGTCCTCGGAGTGATGGCGCTCGATCGCCGAGGCGACGGCGCTCGGCAGGCCCCAGCGGCGCGCGAGGACGCCGCCGACGAGCGCGTGGTCGACTCCGAGCTCGCGCCGTTCACGCTGAAGACGTTCCTCCGGAGTGCGAGCGTCCCCGTGGACCTGGCCCGGGTAGCCGGGATAGGCGTGCATGAGCACGAGCTTGCCGATGTCGTGCAGCAGCGCGGTGACCATGAGGCGGTCGCGGTGCTCGTAGCCGGCCTCGGTGGCCAGGCGGTCGGCC
>JAXDFS010000376.1:0-12120 GCA_034665465.1 Solirubrobacteraceae bacterium | reverse complement strand
GTCGTACTCCACGCGGCGCCAGCCCGCGCGCCAGCCGTCGAGGTCGAGCATGAGCCACGCCGCGCGCGGATCGCCGTCGCGCGGCTGGCCGACGGAGCCGGGGTTCAGCAGCCACTCACCGGTTGCGATGTCGAGGTCGTCGCCGTGGCGGCGCGGCTCGCCGGTGGCGACGTCGCCCTCGGGGCGCACGAAGGACAGCGCGACGTGGGAGTGGCCGATGAGCGCGTCGCGCTGGCGCTGCACGTCGAAGCACAGCTCGGCCAGCAGCGCGCTGAGGACGTACTCCCAGACCGGGTCGCGCGGGCTCGCGTGGTAGAGGCCGATCGCGCCCTCCTCGCCCTGCGGGCGCAGCGCGCGCAGGAACTCGAGGTTCGCGTCGGTGATCGTCTCCTGCGTCCAGCGCGCGGCGATCGCCGCGCCCGTCGAGAACTCGTCGAGGCCGATCTCGCCCGTCACGCCGAGGTCGTGGTTGCCGGCCAGGCAGATCGCCGCGTGGCGGCGGGCGAGCTCGACGCAGGCGTCGGGCTCGGCGCCGTAGCCGACGAGATCGCCGAGGCACCACATCTCGTCGGCGCCGGAGCTTTCGGCGTCGGCGAGCACCGCCTCGAAGGCGTGACGGTTGCCGTGGATGTCGGAGAGGATCGCGACCTGCATCTCGTACAGTGAGATCGTGGACCGGACACGCCTGCGCTGGGCAGCGGCTGTTGGGGCTGCCGTCGTCGTGGCGGAGCTTGCGGTCGTGCTCCTGCGCCCGCGCGACGGCGTCCTGCAGCCCGCCGCTGTCAGTGCGCAATCGTACTTCAGCGACTCGCAGATCGAGCACGCGCGCGCCTATCGCCGCCCGCAGCTCGCGCTGTACGGCGGCGTCCTGGTGGTCGAGCTCGGTCTGCTGACGCTGCTGGCGACCCGTCCTCCGGCTCGGCTGCGCGGGACTTTTCGCCGTCCCCTGCTGGCCGGGGCGGCAGCCGGGGCCGTGCTCTCGATCGGCGTCTCGGCCGCGGTCCTGCCGCTGAAGCTGATCTCGCGCGAGCGCGCGAAGGACGTCGGCCTCGTCACGCAGTCCTGGGGCGGCTACGCGCGCGACGCCGCGATCTCGTGGGGGATCGGCGCGCTCATGGCAGGCGCGGGAGCGGCCGCGGCACTCGGGCTCATCCGCCGCCACCCGCGCGGCTGGTGGGCGCCGGGCTCGGTGCTCGTCATCGCGTTCGGGGTTGCCAGCATCTACGCCGGCCCGGTCGTCCTCGACCCGCTCTTCAACACGTTCACGCCGCTGCCCGAGGGCCAGGCGCGCTCTGACGTCCTCGAGCTCGCCCGTCGCGCGGACGTCGAGGTCGGGCAGATCCTGACCGTCGATGCCAGCCGCCGCACGACCGCGGCCAACGCCTACGTCACCGGGCTTGGCCGCACGAAGCGCGTCGTGCTCTACGACACGCTGCTGGAGAACTTCACGCGCGACGAGCTGCGCCTCGTCGTCGCCCACGAGCTCGCGCACGTCCATCATCGCGACGTGCCCAACGGCCTGCTCTACCTCGCGATCGTCGCGCCTTTCGGGCTCTTCGCAGTGTCGCGGCTGACCCTGCGCCTCGCGCCCGAGGCGGGCTCGGCGGTCGGGCCGGCGACGCTGCCCGCGCTCGCGCTCAGCCTCGTCGTCATGACGACGACGATCACCACGATCTCAAACCAGCTCAGCCGCGCGATCGAGTCGCGCGCGGACTCCTACGCGCTCGGCCTCACCGGCGAGCCCGAGCCGTTCATCTCCTTCGAGAAGCGCATTGCGCTGCGCAACCTCGCCGATCCCGACCCGCCGGCCTGGCAGACGTTCCTGCTCGCGACGCATCCCCCGACGCTCGAGCGAATCGGCATGGGGGTCGCCTACGAGCGCGACGCCCCGCGGGCCGCCGGGGCACCTAGCCCTCGATGATCGTGATCTTGCGGCGGTGCGGATGCTGGCTGCGTGCGAGCGCGTAGAGCCAGACGCTGTCGTGGTCCTCGGCCGCGAGATTCATCGGCTCGATCAGCTCCTGCTCGATGTCGTCCATGCCGACGCCGTCTGCGACGGCGGCTTCGATGAGGCTGCGCAACTGGTGTGGGATGTCGTTCATGACGCCCCCGATGCTGGCGCACTCATCGAGCGCGCGCAACCAAGAACAACGGGTCCGTTACGAATCGGCCGTCGGCCCGGAGGCCTCGCCGCCGAACTCGGGCAGGTTCTTGATGCCCTCGCGCGTGCGGTACTTCGACCAGGAGTCCTCGAGCGCGTCGGCCAGCTCGCGCAGGAACTTCGGCGAGAGGTTCACCCGCGAGACGACGATGCCGGGGATCTCGTCGGCGTCGATCTCGTGGTCGACGCGAGCGAACGTGATCGTGAACTCGTAGTCCGAGAAGGAGACGTTCGCGAAGTTCGCGTAGACCCCGCCCATGTCCTCGGGCGAGAAGTGGATGTTGATGTGACGCTCGGGTTGTTCTTCGGCGGCCATCGGTCGAACTAGTATCGCAGCGTGCGCATCATCGTCCTCGCCGTCGGGCGGCTGCGTCCGCCCTACGCCGACGACGTCCAGCACTACCTGAAGATGCTCGCGCGCCACGCGCGCGTGGAGTCGATCGAGGTCCGCCAGGAGGAGCAGCTCGCGGCGCGGATCCCGGAGCGCTCGTTCGTCTCGCTGCTGGACCGCGGGGGCGACCAGCTCGACTCGCTCGCGTTCAGCCGCTTCCTCGAGGAGCGCCGCCAGGCCGGGCGCGACGTCTGCTTCGTCGTCGGCGGGCCGCTCGGGCTCGAGCTCGACGAGGTCGACCAGCGCTTCTCGCTCGGCCCGCTGACGCTGCCCCACCAGCTTGCGCGGGTCGTGCTGCTCGAGCAGCTCTACCGCGGGCACAAGATCCTTGCCGGCGAGCCCTATCACTACTAGCGCGATGCCCACCGACCACGAGCGCCTCGAGCGCGTCAGCACGATGACCCCGCGGGTGCGCGGGCGCCAGGACCTCGTCGCGTTCACGCGCCGCCTCGGCCAGCTCGGCGTGCTCATCGCCGTGCTGCTCGCGACCGGCACGATCGGCTTCGTGCTGACGACCGACCACGGGCCCTGGAACTCATTCGTCCTCGCGCTCGACACGGTCGCGACGGTCGGCTCGATCCCGGCGCCGACGAGCACCGCGGCGGAGATCGTGAAGGTCCTGCTGATCGTCTTCGGCGTCGGTACGCTCTTCTACGCGCTGGTCACCGTCGCCGAGTTCTTCGTCGCCGGTCATCTCGGCGAGATCCTCGTCGAGCGCCGCACCCAGAAGGAGATCGACTCGCTCTCTGACCACTACATCATCTGTGGCTTCGGGCGCGTGGGGCGTCAGGTCGCCCGCGACCTCAAGGTCGCCGGCGCGTCCTACGTCGTCGTCGACTCGAACCCCGAGAGCCGCGAGCTGACGGCCGCGGTCGGCGTGCGCTTCCTCGAGGGGCCGCCGTCCGACGACGAGCTGCTGCGCGCCGCCGGGATCGATCGCGCCCGCGGCCTGATCGCCTGCATGGACTCCGACGCCGAGAACATCTTCGCCACGCTGACGGCGCGCGAGATGCGCGGCGACATCGCGATCATCGCCCGCGCCGCGGCCGAGGACTCCGAGAAGAAGCTCAAGCGCGCGGGCGCCGACCGCGTCATCTCGCCCTACAAGTCCAGCGGCACGGAGATGGCCCGTCTGGCACTGCACCCGCAGGTCAGCGGCACGCAGCAGGTCAACACGGAGTACCGCATGGAGGAGATCGAGGTCGGCGCCGGCTGCGCGGGCGCCGGGCAGACGGTGGGGGAGGTCCGGGGCGGCTCGTTCATCGTCGGCGTGCGCCACGCCGACGGCTCGTTTCTGCCGATGCCGGCGGCCGAGACGACGCTCGGGCCCGGTGACGTTGTGATGGCGCTCGGCACGCCGAACACGCTGGACCGCCTCGAGGCGCTGTTCGTCACGGCCCGCCCGGCCGCGGTCTGACCGCGGCCCCGCGCCGCCCCGCCGATACGCTGGACGGCGTGCCAGGTCCGCTTGCAGAGCTCCGCGACGCCGTCGAGGCCGCGTCGGGCGCGGTCGCCGGCTCGGGCGACCGGCCGCGCTCGCACCCGACGCTCGAGCGCCCGAAGAAGGCCGGCTTCGGCGACTACGCGACGAACGCCGCGATGCTGCTCGCGCCCGCCGCCGGGGCCGCGCCGCGCGACGTCGCGGCGAAGCTCGCGGCGGAGCTCGAGACGCGCCTCGGGCCCGCGCTGGACCGCGTCGAGGTCGCAGGCCCGGGCTTCCTGAACCTCTTTCTCTCCGACCGCTGGTGCGTCGCCGCGCTGGCGCACGTGCTCGACGCCGGCAGCGGCTTCGGCGGCGGCTTCGCGCGGACGCCCGAGCGCATCAACGTCGAGTTCGTCTCGGCCAACCCGACCGGGCCGATGACCGCGGCCGGCGGTCGCCATGCCGCCTACGGGGACTCGCTCGCGCGGCTGCTGGAGTTCGGCGGCCACGCTGTGACACGGGAGTACTACATCAACGACTTCGGCAGCCAGATCCGCCGCTTCGGCGAGTCGATCCAGGCGCGTGCGCGCGGCGAGCAGCCGCCCGAGTCGGGCTACGAGGGCGACTACGTCGTCGAGCTCGCGGAGCGCATCCCCAACGCGGCGACCGACGACACCGAGGTCGTGGCCGAGCGCGGCGTGCAGCTCCTGCTCGACAAGATCCGGCTGTCGATGGAGTCGATGCGCGTCGGGTTCGACGTGTGGTTCTCCGAGCGCACCCTGCACGAGGGGGAGCCGACGAAGGTCGCGCACGCGTTCGCCGAGCTCGGCGCCCGCGGCGAGACCTACCACAGCGAGGGCGCGCTGTGGCTGCGCACCGATGCCCACGGCGACGACAAGCCGCGCGTGCTCGAGCGCTCCTCCGGCGAGCACACCTACTTCGCGTCGGACATCGCCTACCACCTCGACAAGCTCGAGCGCGGCTTCGACCGGCTGATCGACGTCTGGGGCGCCGACCACCACGGCTACACCGGGCGCATGCACGCGGCCTTCGAGGTGCTCGGCGACGTCGTCGGCGCGGGCAAGCTCGAGCTCATCATCATGCAGTTCGTCAACCTCATCGAGCGCGGCGAGCGCCAGTCGATGTCCAAGCGCCGCGGCGACTTCGTGACGCTCGACGAGCTCGTCGAGTCGATCGGCGTCGACGCGGCGCGCTTCTTCATGCTCCAGCGCTCGCACGACACGACCGTCGACCTCGACCTCGACCTCGCGCGCGAGCAGTCCAGCGACAACCCCGTCTACTACGTCCAGTACGCCCACGCGCGGATCACGTCGATCCTGAAGAAGGCCGGCGCGCCGCGCGTCACCGAGGCGCTCGCCGAGGCGCCGTCGTTCGAAGGCGGGCTGGACCCCGCCGAGCGCACGCTCGTCAAGAAGCTGCTGGCGTTCGCCGACGAGGTCGCCGAGGCCGCCGAGCGGCGCGCGCCCCACCGGGTCGCCGCCTACGCCGTCGAGCTCGCCCAGACCTTCACGGCGCTCTACCGCGACTGCCAGGTGGTGGGGGCCGAGGGCGACGGCGTGGAGTCCTTCCGGCTCGCGCTGAGCGTCGCGGCACAGCGCACGATCGCGCGGTCGCTGGACCTGCTCGGCGTCAGCGCGCCGCAGCAGATGTGATCGCCCGCGCTAGGCGCTGTAGCGCGCGAGGTCCGCGTCGAGGCGCTCGGCGTCGGCGCCGCTGACCGGCGCCGCCACCGCCTCCTCGGCCGCGGCTGCGGGCGCGCGCCGGCGCCAGCGCGGCAGCAGCACGGCGAGCCCCCCTGCCAGCAGCGCGAGCCGCCCCAGCGGCACGAGGTAGGCCGTCATGCCGACCCCGCCGCTGTCGGGGAGCGCCAGCACGTTGGGGCCGTACGTCGCGACGAGCTCGGTCTTGATCTGCGCCTTCGTCCTGCCCTGGGCGATCAGGCCGCGGATGAGCTCGCGCTCGCGGTCAGGCTGCGGGCCCTCGGCGATGCTCAACGGGATCTTGCAGGTCACGCACATGACCTCGTCCTCGATGTCGACGAGCGACGCGCGCGGGGCGGCGGCGAGCGCGGCGCCTGCGGGCGCGAGCAGGGCGAGCAGGAGCCCGAGCAGGAGGGCCGCGCGACTCACGACGCCAGCGCCCTGGCGAGTGCGCGGTCCATGAAGCGCTGGTCGATCTGTCCGCGGAAGAGGTCGACGATCCGGCCGTCGCGGCCGATGACGAAGGTCTCGGGGATGTTGTTCGTGCCGTAGCTGCGGGCGAGCTTGGTGCCGACGTCGCGGATGTTCGGGTAGTCGAGGCCGTGGTCGCGGACGAAGCCCAGCGAGTCCGGCGTGGAGTCGTCGAAGGTCACGCCGAGGACGGTGCCGCTGCCCGCCTTCGCGAGGCGCTTCTGGGCGGCTGCGAGCACGGGCGCCTCGGCGACGCAGGGGCCGCACCAGGAGGCCCAGAAGTTCACGACGACGACCTTGCCGCGATACGCCGCGGGCGACGTCGCGCCCTTGCCGCCGAGCAGCGGCAGCGGGCTGCTTGGGGCCATCGGCCGCTCGCCGCGCGCGACCGCCTGGTCGAGCGTCGTGTCCTCGCTGCGCGACGCCAGGCCGTAGACCAGCAGGCCGACAAGGCCGAGCGCGACGACGGCTGAGACGACGGGGACGACGAGGCGGCGCATCTCCTGGAGCGTAGAGCGAGCCCCCCGCCGGCTGCGTCGGAAGCCTAGAAACAGGCACGTTGCGGACGTAGCTCAGTTGGTAGAGCGCAAGCTTCCCAAGCTTGAGGTCGCGGGTTCGACCCCCGTCGTCCGCTTCGCCGGGGCTTCCGCGTCCGGATAGCCTTGAGGTATGTGCGGTGCCTGCGCGATGGCGGCGATGGCCGGGGCGAGCGGCGTGCGCTCGTGGCTTCAGGCGCACCACATGGGTTGGCTGACGCCGCAGCGCTTGCGGATGCTGACGATCGCGGGGTTCGTGGCGGCCACGATGGGCTCGTCGGTCACGTTGTCGGGTTCGACTGCGCCCGCGAAGAGCGCGCCGCCTGCCGCGCACATCGCGCGCTGACGCCCCGCGACGCTCGTGCTCGGCTCTCGTCCCCCGCGCGCCCGAGGCTCGTAGCCGCCAGGCGCCGCGCCGGCTGCGTGAACGCGCAACACCCTTCGGGTTCGCGCAGCGGGAGCGGCCCGACATCCTCTATCGGCGCGTGCGCGGCACCGTGAGACTGGCCGGAGGATGGCAAAGCTCCTGGTGATCGACGACGAGCCGCGGATCGTCGACTTTCTCGCCCGCGCGCTCGTCGCGCACGGGTTCGCCGTCGATCGCGCCCACGGGGGCGCCGAGGGGCTCGCGCGCACGTACGCCGAGCCCTACGACCTCGTCGTGCTCGACCTGCGCATGCCGCATGTCGACGGGATGGCCGTCCTCGCCGGCACCCTGTCGGTCCGGCCCGAGCAGCGCGTCCTCGTGCTCTCCGCGCTCGCCGACGTCGAGACCAAGGTCCGCGCGCTCGAGCTCGGCGCCTGCGACTACCTCACCAAGCCCTTCGCGACCGCTGAGCTGCTCGCCCGCATCGGCGCACAGCTGCGGCGCGCCACGGTCGCCCCGGGCCACACCGCGCCGCGCCGCGAGCGCATCGCCGGCCTCGAGCTCGATCTCGACCGTCGCACCGCCGACGCCGGGCAGGGCCCCGTCTGCCTCTCGGCCCGCGAGTTCGAGCTCCTGCGCCACCTCATGGTCCGCCAGGGCGACGTCTGCACCCGCGAGGAGCTGCTCAAGGAGGTCTGGGGCTGCGAGTTCGATCCCGGCACGAACGTCGTCGACGTCGGCATCCGGCGGCTGCGCTGCAAGCTCGGCGCCGACGTCGTCGCCACGATCCGCAACGTGGGCTATGCACTCGAAGCTGCGTAGATATCGCCCGGAGGTGATGTGGGCGCTCTTCGCGATCGCCAACGTCGAGGTGATGTTCATGCTCGACCACTGGCAGACGGTCCCCTTTCACTTCATCTGGGTGAGCCTCACGATCCTCTACGGCTTCCGGCTGTGGGATCCCTGGCCGACCGCGCTCGTGCTGCTCGCCGTGATGGTCACGACCGGGGTCGCGCTGCTGCACGCGTCGATCTCCCACCACCACGGCCTCGACGAGTTCAGCGAGGTGCCGCTCATGGCCGCCATGTTCCTGGCGATGGTCTGGCACGCGCGACGCCGGCAGGTCGCCGTCGACGCGCTCGCCCGCGCCGCCGAGCGCGAGCGCGAGTTCGCCCGCGACGCCTCCCACGAGCTGCGCACGCCGATCACGATCGCGCGCGGCCACGCCGAGCTGGTCCGGACCGCGGTGACCGGCTTCGAGGAGGAGCGCGACGTCGACGTGGTGCTCGACGAGCTCGACCGGCTCGCCGCGATCACCGCGCGCCTGCTGGCGATCGCGGCCGCCGAGGAGGGCCACGCGCTCGTGCGCCGGCCGGTGGACGCGCAATGGCTCGTCGCCCAGACGCTCGATCGCTGGAGCGCGACCGCGCCCCGCGAGTGGCGCTGCGAGTCGCGGGTCGCGGGCGCGCTGCACGCCGACGCCGCGCGGCTGACCACGGCGCTCGACGCGCTGATCGAGAACGCGATCGCCGCCACCGCCCCCGGCGATCCGATCGCACTGCGGTGCCGAGCCGACGGGCGAACGCTGCACATCGAGGTCCGCGACGGTGGACGCGGCATCGCACCCGCCGATCTCGAGCGGGTCTTCGATCGCTTCGCCCGCGTCGTCCCGGCGGACGCCGACGCCGCGAAGGGCACGGGGCTGGGCCTGGCGATCGTCCGCGCGATCGCCGAGGCGCACGGCGGGCGGGTCTCGGTGACGAGCGTCGTCGGCGCCGGCACGACGTTCGTGCTGTCGCTGCCGGGCTTCACCGAGTCGACCGCGACGGGCGCGCGCGGCCGCGTCGCGACGCCGGTCTGACGCGTTATCCTCGCGGCGTCGCGATGGCCGCCTACAGCTTTCTCACGACGTGGTGCGTCCACGCTCCGATCGAGCCCGTCTGGGAGCTCATCTCGTCGAGCGAGCGCTACCCGGAGTGGTGGAAGGGCGTGCGCAGCGTGACCGAGCTCGAGCCGGGCGGCGAGAACGGCGTCGGCGCGCTGCGGCGGCTGGAGTGGCGCAGCAAGCTGCCCTACACGCTTGCCTTCGACCTGCGCGTCACCCGCTCCGAGCCGCCATATCTGCTGGAGGCACAGGCCAGCGGCGAGCTCGAGGGCGTCGGCGTCTGGCGGCTGTACTCGAGCCCGCTCGGCACGGCCGTCGTCTACAGCTGGGACGTGTCGACGACGCGGCGCTGGATGAACCGCATCGCCCCGCTCGCGCGGCCGGCCTTCACCTGGAACCACGACTACGTCATGCGCCAGGGGGCACTCGGTCTCGCCACGCAACTGGGCGCGGAGCTGGTCGCCTTTGAGTAGTGGACGCGTCCGAACTTCCGGCCACGTCCACGAGCAAAGACCGTCGCACGCGGGGTCGCATGCGCTCTTCCGACCGACGGTGTTGCTAACGGTCGCTTAAACGTTCTCGGAAAATGCTGGACAAGGGGGGCCCGCTGGCTCACCATGCAGCGTCAACGCGCCGACCGTCCGACTGCGAGGGCACTCATGGCTGTGCAGATCCAGGGTCCCAACCTTTTCGAGCTGAGCTACGAGGATACGAAGATCGTCTATGCCCTGGACGAGACCAGTGGCTCTCCTCGCCTGGAGTACACGGGGCCGATGGGCCGCCACAGCTTCGAAGGCGATGCCATCCGCACGGAGAGCAGCGCCCGCGGCCGCGAGGTCAGCGTCACGCTCGACGGCGTCTCGCACCTGCGCACCATCACGCTGACGGTCTTCCTGCCCGACGTCGAGTTCGACGACTGCAACGAGCAGAGCTTCCGCACGGTCGGCATCCACGCGACGCGCCGGCGCAGCATGACCGAGGGGCCGGGCGCCGAGTTCACGACGGAGCCGCTCGAGTTCGACGGGCTCGCAAAGCTCATCGAGTTCCGCGCCGCCGAGTCGCCCACGCTGCTCTGACCGCCTACCAGGCCTGCTCGGTGTCGCAGTTGGGGCACTGCACCGAGGCCGAGACCGGGGCTTCGAACAGGTAGCCGCAACCGCAGGAGTAGCAGGCGCGATCGTCGGGGCCGCCGGCGTCGCGCAGGCGCCGTTCGGCCGCGTGCATCGGCTCCGGCAGCGGGGCCGGGCTGGGCACGATGTGCAGGCGCCGGCGACCGCGGGGCTGGGCGGTCGTGGCGGTCTGTCTGACGGACATCGGGGTCATGGGTCTACGGGCAAGGACCTCTGTACACGCCAAAGGTTTCGGTCTGCGCCGAAGTTTTCCTTGAAGTTGGCCTGGCGCGGCGGCCGCCGACCAGCGTTCATCGAGGTGGCGGATGCGATACTTGGCGGTCCATGCAGCCCTCCCGCAAGCGCAAGATCCGGCTCGTGGCCGCCCTCTCGGCGGCCCTCGTGCTCGCGACCGCGCTCGTCGTGACGAGCTTCAGCGCCTCCAGCGAGGCCGTGTCGCCGAGCGGGCTGGCGACCAAGGCCAAGCCCGGCGTCGCCTACCAGCTCACCGGCAAGGTGCAGGACGGCTCGGTGCGCACGACGTCCGGCGGCGTCGACTTCCGCGTCCGCGACCGCAACGGCCGCGCGTCGGTGCCCGTGACCTACACGGGCGCGATCCCCGATCCCTTCCGCGAGGGCCGCGAGGTGATCGTCACCGTCCGCAAGCAGGGGGCGACCTTCGTCGGCGAGCGCGACTCGCTCATCACGAAGTGCCCGTCGAAGTTCACCGAAGACGCCACCCCGCACTAGTGGCGGGGCGTCCACCGAGCCGCGCATGACGACTGTCGGCCGCGCCCTGCTGATCCTCGCGCTCGCCACCGCGGCGTACGGGATATTCGCGTCGATCTACGGCGCGCGCAGCGGCCGCGCGCAGTGGGTGGTGTCCGGCCGGCGCTCGGTCTACGCGGTCGCGGGCCTGTGCACCGGGGCGTTCGCGATCCTCGAGCTCGCGTTCCTGCGCTCGGACTTCACCTTCGCCACCGTCGCCAGCCACTCCTCGACGACGACGCCGACCTTCTACAAGGCCGCGGCCGCGTGGTCCTCGCAGGAGGGCTCGCTCATGCTCTGGCTGTGGCTGCTGTCGCTGTGGTCGAGCCTCGTGCTCTTTCTGACGCGCCGCAGCCTGCGCCTGGTCGCGCCCTACGCGACCGCCGTGCTGCTCGGCTTCGCGGTCTTCTTCGCGAGCATGCTCGTGTTCCTGGAGACGCCCTTCGGGCTGTCGGCGGTGGTCCCCGCCGACGGCAGCGGCCTGAACCCGCTGCTGCGCCACCCGAGCATGATGATCCACCCGCCGATGCTCTACTCGGGCTACACGCTGTTCGCGATCCCGTTCGCGTTCGCGGTCGGCGCGCTGGTCACGCGGCAGGTCGGCGCGGCCGACTGGATCCGCTCGACGCGGCGCTTCGCGCTCGCCGCCTGGTTCTTCCTCGGCATCGGCATCCTGCTCGGCGCCCGCTGGTCCTACACGGAGCTGGGCTGGGGCGGCTACTGGGCCTGGGACCCGGTCGAGAACGCATCGCTGCTGCCATGGCTGACCGGGACGGCGTTCCTGCACTCGATCATGCTGCAGGAGAAGCGCGGGATGCTGAAGATCTGGAACGTCTCGCTCGTGCTGGCGACCGGCGTGCTGGCGATCATGGGGACGTTCCTCGTGCGCTCGGGGATCCTGGACTCGATCCACGCCTTCGGCGCCTCGACGCTCGGCGTGCCGTTCGTGATCCTCATCGGGACGATGATCAGCGCCTCGATCGGGCTCGTCGTGTGGCGCCGGGAGGCGCTGCGATCGGAGAACCGGCTGGACTCGATGCTCTCGCGCGAGGCCGTCTTCCTCGGCAACAACCTCGTGCTCGTCGCGATGGCCTTCGTCGTCTTCTGGGGCACGTTCTGGCCGCTCATCGCCGAGGCGCTGACGGGCTCGCGGCGCTCGTCGGGATCGTGCTGGCCGCGTTCTTCGGGGTCGCCTCGCGCCCGCTGGCGCTCGCGATGTTCGTCGTCGGGGCGTTCGTCATCGCGACCGTCGCGCAGGAGTTCTGGCGCGGCGTGGCGGTGCGGCGCA
>JAXDFS010000375.1:0-3710 GCA_034665465.1 Solirubrobacteraceae bacterium | reverse complement strand
TCGCCCTAGACGATGAAGAGCTCGGCGTGCGATGGGTCCTTCACCGAGCAATCGGCGATCTTTCCCGGCAGCGTCGAGTTCTCGAGCGCGGACTTGCGTCGCGTGAGGTCACGCGCCTTGCGTGCCGCGGCGCGCGCCTGGGCCGCCGAGACGGCCTTGCGGATGATCGCGTTGCCCTCGGTCGGGTTCTCCTCGAGGAACTCGGTCAAGCGGTCGTAGACGATCGAGCGAACGAAGCCCTCCATGCCGGGGTTGCCGAGCTTGGTCTTCGTCTGGCCCTCGAACTGGGGGTCGGTGAGCTTGGCGGAGATGACGGCGGTCAGCCCCTCGCGCACGTCCTCGCCGGTGAGGTTGTCGTCCTTCTCCTTGAGCAGGCCGCGCGCCTTGGCGTAGCGGTTGAGGACCGTCGTCAGCGCGGAGCGAAAGCCGGAGAGGTGCGAGCCGCCCTCGTGCGTGTTGATGTTGTTGGCGAAGGAGAACACCGACTCCTGGTAGGTCGTGTTCCACTGCATCGCGACCTCGACCGCGCCCTCGGCGCTGTCGCCCTCGAAGTAGACGACCTTGCGGCCGATCGACTCCTTGTTGGCGTTGAGGTGGCGCACGAAGTCCTCGATGCCGCCGTCGTACTTGAACTCCGCCCGCGAGCCCTCGCCGCGCTCGTCGACCAGCAGGATGCGCAGGCCGCGCGTGAGAAAGGCGGTCTCGCGCAGGCGCTGCTCGAGCGTGGAGAAGTCGAAGTCCGTCGTCTCGAAGATCTCGGCGTCGGGCCGGAAGGTCATCGTCGTGCCGGTCGCGGTGCTCGGCGCGCCGCGCTGCAGCTGATTCTGCGGAATGCCGCGCTCGTAGTCCTGGCTCCAGGCGTAGCCGTCGCGGCGAACCTCGACGTGCAGCATCTCCGAGAGCGCATTGACGACCGAGGCACCGACGCCGTGCAGGCCGCCGGAGACCTTGTAGCCGCCGCCGACGCCGAACTTGCCGCCGGCGTGCAGGACCGTCAGGACGACCTCGACGGCCGGGCGCTGCTCCTTCTCCATGATCGAGACGGGGATCCCGCGCCCGTCGTCGGCGACGGTGACGGAGTTGTCCGGATGGATCGTGACCGCGACGGCGTCGCAGTGGCCGGCGATCGCCTCGTCGACGGAGTTGTCGACGAGCTCGTAGACGAGGTGATGCAGCCCGCGCACGCCGGTGGACCCGATGTACATGCCGGGCCGCTTGCGCACCGCCTCCAAGCCCTCGAGGACCGTGATGTCCTGGGCGTCGTAGGAGCCCGTGCCGGTCCTGCCGTCGAACTGGTTGTCGTCCTTCGCCAACTGATCCTCCGAACGTGAAGAAGCCCCGGGTCCGCGTCACGCTCGGACGCGCCGGGGCCGGTCCATCTGCTTGTCATAAGGATAGCACAAGGCCGTCACAAACTCGGCCACCGAACTGCTACAAAAGACCTGCAAAATCGCGCAATCCCAGGCGCAACCCCCGGCCCCCGCGGACGGGCTTGGCGAACGCCGCCGCTCAGCGCTGGCCCCGCGGCCCCGTACGGCGCCGATCGGCGGCCACGCAGCGCACGGCGCGGACCCGCTCGGCGCCCAGCGCGCGGTTGATCTCGGCGACCAGCGCCGGCCCCAGGAGGTCGATCTCGGCCATCCAGACGGCGGATGCGCAGCGCAGCGTCAGGGTCCCCTCACGCTCGGACACCGGGTGCGCCTCGGCTGCGATCGCGGGGCCCGCGGCGCCCTCCCAGACGCGCTGTACGTCCGCGAGCAGCGTCGCTGGCGCGAGCCGCGCCGCAAGTGCCTCCACGGCCGGGCCGAGCGGTCGCGGGGCGCGCCGGCGGGTCACGCCGCGAGCGCCTCGCGCAGCACGGCCCCGCCGGTCACGGACAGCCGCGTCACCTCGCCGGCGCCGGCGCCGGGGACGTGCGCGAGCTCGGTCGTCGTGATGATGCTCTGCCCCGAGGCGCGGAGCATGCCGGCGAGCAGCGCGCGCCGGTCGGAGTCCAGCTCGCTCATCACGTCGTCGAGGATCATCAGCGGGACGGCCCCGCGGGTCTCGGCGAGCGTCTCGCGCTCGGCCAGCAGCAGCGCGAGCAGGGCCAGGCGCTGCTCGCCCTGCGAGCCGTACGCGCGCAGCTCGCGTCCCTCGCGCAGCAGGCCGAGATCGTCGCGGTGCGGCCCGTGGCCGGTGAAGCCGCGCTCGAGGTCGGACTCGGTGCGCTCGGCCAGCTCGGCCGCGAGCTCGGCGGCGTCCGCTGCGCGCGACCGCGGGCGGTAGCGCAGCTCCGCGCCGGCGCCCAGCCCCAGCGCCTCGCCGAGCGCGGCGAAGCGCGGCGCCAGGAGGTCGACGACCGTGGCGCGGTTGTCGCGCAGCTCGATGCCGTGACGGGCGAGCTCGGCGTCCCAGGCGGGCAGCGAGCTGCGCGACGCGCGGCCGCTGCGGATGGCGGCCAGCAGCGCGTTGCGCTGGGCCAGCGCGCGACCGTAGGCGCGGCGTGCCGCGGCGCGGGCCGGCCAACTGGCCGCCACGACCTGGTCGACGTGCGACCGGCGCAGGGACGGGGGGCCCTTCACGAGCTCCAGGCGGTCGGGCATGAAGACGCAGACCAGCGGGCGCGTCTGCACGTCGACGAGGCGCTCGACGGTCACGCCGTCGGCCTGTAGGCGCTTGGCGTCCCCGGGGGAGAAGCCGACCGCGAGCGCGTGCGGACGGCCCTCCTCGTCGACGAGGTCGACCTCGACGCGCGTCGTGGTCGCGTCGAAGCGCACGACCTCGCGCTCGTTGGAGGTCCGGCACGACGCGCCGGTGCATCCGAAGTACAGGGCCTCGACGAGGTTCGTCTTGCCGGCGCCGTTGCGCCCATGGACGACCGTCAGGCCGGCGCCCAGCTCGACGTCCGCCGCGGCGTAGCTGCGAAAGTCGCGCAGGCGCAGACGCGTGACCAGCACGGCGGCGCTCTAGACGTTGAGCCTGATCGGCATGATCAGGTACAGAAAGCCGCTGCCGTCGGCGGACTCGATGAGTCCGGGCCGCAGCGGGCTGATGAGCTTCAGCACGAGGTCCGTGCCCTCCGCGCTCTCCAGGCCGTCGCGCAGGAACTCGGGGTTGAAGCCGATCTCGAACGGTTCGCCGGCGAACGGCACCGGCAGCGACTCGCGCGCCTCGCCGACGTCCGGTGTCTGCGCCGAGATCGTCAGCTCGCCGGCGCTGAAGCTCAGCCGCAGCGGCGCGTTCTTCTGGGCCATGAGGCTGATGCGCCGCACCACCTCGGTGATCTCGCCGGAGGACAGCGTGAGCTCGTGCTCATAGGCATCGGGCAGCAGCTGGCGATAGTTCGGGAACTGACCATCGATGAGCCGCGAGGACAACACGTCGCCGCCGATCTCGAAGACGATCTGGTTGGAGCGCACGGAGACCGTCAGCGTGTCGGCATCCGCGGACTGCGCGATCCTGGCCAGCTCCTGCAGCGCGCGGGCGGGCACGTTGGCCTCGAAGCCGCCCTCGAGCGGCGCCTCGAGCCTGGTCTCCTTGACGCTCAGGCGATAGGAGTCCGTCGCGACCATGCGCAGCTCGTCGCCGGTCGCCGACACGAGGATGCCCGTCAGGATCGGCCGCGTCTCGTCGCGGGAGGCCGACCGCGCCACGCGGTTGATCGTCTGCACGAACGCGGCAGCCGGCACGTCGACGATGTTCTCGCCGCCGGGCTCGGGCAGCGGCGG
>JAXDFS010000374.1:0-5538 GCA_034665465.1 Solirubrobacteraceae bacterium | reverse complement strand
CGATGTCCTTCACCGTGGCCTCGGCGCAGTTGCGCGGGCACCCGCTGACGCCGGACTTCACCTTGTGCGGCGTGTGCAGCCCCTCCCAGAGCTTCTCCATCTCGATCCCGAGCCCGATCGCGTCGCCGAGGCCGAAGCGGCAGAAGTCCGTGCCGACGCAGGTCTTGACCGTGCGCACCGCCTTGGCGTAGGCGTGCCCGGAGGGCATGTCGAGGTCGCGCCACACGCCCGGCAGGTCCTGCTTGCGGACGCCCAGCAGGTCCAGGCGCTGGCCGCCCGTGACCTTGACGAGCGGCACCTCGTACTTGTCGGCGACGTCGGCGATCCGGCGCAGCTCGTCGGGCGTGCAGACGCCGCCGTACATCCGCGGCACGACCGAGAAGGTCCCGTCGCGCTGGATGTTCGCGTGCACGCGGTCGTTGATGAAGCGCGCGTCGCGCTCCTCGCGGTGGGTGTTGGCGCAGACCTCCGAGACGAGGTAGGCGAGCGCCGGCTTGCAGACGCCGCACTCGCGCCCGGTGCCGCACGCGCTCGCCACGTCGCTGACGGACCGCATGCCGTCCTCGCGGATGCGGGCGGCGAGCTGCTCGCGCGTCTGCCTGCGACACGGGCACAGATAGGCCGGCTCGTCGCTGAGGCCGCCGGTCGCGGCCGCGACGATCTCGACCACCGAGCCGCGGCAGGAGCCGCAGCCGGTGCCCGCGCGCGTGACGGCCATGACCTCGCGCGGCGTCGTGCAGCCACCGGTCGTGACCGCCTCGACGAGCGCGCCCTTGCAGACGCCGTTGCAGTCGCAGATCTGGGCGCTGTCGGGGAGGTCGGCCGGCCCCGCGAGCGAGGCGTCGGCGAGCGCCTGCAGCGGGTCGTCGACGGCGTCGCCCGCGCGGACGGCCGCCACGAGCGACTCGGCTCCGCGGGTGTCGCCGAGCAGGACGGTGCCGACCACGCGCCCGTCGCGCACGGTGAGCTTGCGGTAGACGCCGGTCGCGGCATCGGAGACGACCGCCTCGTAGTCGCCCGCGGCCTCGCCTGCGCAGACGAGGTCGATCCCGGCGACCTTGAGCTTCGCGCTCATCACCGACCCGAGGTAGGTGGCCTCCTGCGAGACGAGCGTCGCGGCGGCGACGCGCGCCTGGTCGTGGATCGGCGCGACGAGCCCGTAGACGAGGCCGCGGTGCTGCGCGCATTCGCCGACGGCCAGCACGGTCGGGGCGCTCGTGCGCATCGCGTCGTCGACGATGATGCCGCGGTCGCAGACGAGGCCCATGGCGCGGGCGAGCGCCGTCTCGGGCCGGATGCCGATCGAGACGACGACCAGGTCGGCGGCGAGCTCGGAGCCGTCGGTGAAGCGCAGGCCGTGGGCGCGGTCGGGGCCGATGATCTGCTGCGTGTTACGGTCGAGCTCCACGTCGATGTCCAGGCCGGCGAGGGCCGGGGCGAGCAGGGCCGAGGCGCCGGCGTCCAGCTGGCGCTCCATGAGCCGGTCGAGCAGGTGCACGACGGTCACCGCGCAGCCCTGGGCGGCGATCCCGCGAGCGGCCTCCAGGCCGAGCAGCCCGCCGCCGATCACGGCCGCGCGCGCGACGTCGCCCGTCGCGACGGCGCCGCGGATCGCGTCGCAGTCGCCGGGACCGCGGAAGGGGTGCACGCCCGCCAGGTCGATGCCGGCGATCGGCGGCATCAGCGGCTGCGATCCGGTCGCCAGCACGAGCCGGCCGAACGCCATCTCCTCGACGTCGTCGAGGCCGAGCAGCCCGCGGCCGGCATCCACCCAGGAGACCGTGCGCCCCAGCAGCAGCGTGACCTCGTTGTCCTCGTACCACTCGCCCGGGCGCAGCTGCAGCGACTGCGGATCCTCGCCCGAGACGAGGATCTCCGACAGCCGCACGCGGTCATAGGGGGCGGCGCGCTCCCCGCAGATCAGCGTGATCGGGACGTCGCGATCGCGCTCGCGCACCGCCTCGCAGACGGCCTGGCCGGCGATTCCGCCACCGACGATCACGATCGCATCGCTCATGGCCGCCATGCTCGCGGACGCGGGTTTCGCGGGCGTGCCGTGGATGTTTCCAGGCGATGAACGCACGCCGCGCCCGATGGCGCCCGCTCTCAGTATCGGTGAATGGCGAAGAGGTGACTAACTGTCATTGTCCGGACTGGACAGGTGAGCGGGGAGGAACTACTCTGCGCCCGCGCGTGACGATCTCAGGCAAGCCGATGCACGTCGTTGGGGGAGGACTGGTGACGCAGTGCATATGAGCCCGGCCGAGAAGGCCGCGCTCGTGAAGATCCGCCGCGACTGGGACCAGGTCCGCACCGCTGCCGAGGCCGCCCGCGACGCGCTCCTCCCGCAGCTGCGCGAGCTCGACGACCCGGACGTCTGGCTCTCCAACGAGGCGCTGCGCGTCCGCGAGCAGCTCCACGCGGCGAGCATCGGGGTGCGCAACTGCCGCGACGAGGCGCAGCAGATGATCGACTTCATCGATGTCAGGCTGCGGTCGGCGCCGTGAGCAAGGTCACCTTCGACCTCGACCGGATGGGCGCGGCGGCGCACCAGCTCTACGAGGTCCGCACGAAGATGGAGGCGCTGTCGGCGCGCGCCGCCGCGATCGACCCGGAGGGCATCCACGACCCGGTGATGAAGGACCTCCTCCAGGCCGGCGCGCGGCGCTTTCAGCTCATGGCCCACGGCGACGGCCTCGAGCTCGCCGCCTGCGAGCACAGCGTCCGCGGCGCGATGCAGCGCGCCCGCGATTTCGACGCCCCGTCCAAGCGCCCGTCGCGTGCGACGCGCAGGCACCGGCCGAAGCCCGGCGGCAAGGTCCGGCCGGGCGGCCACGGCAAGCACCTGGGGTTTCCCGGCAACAGCGCGAGCAGGCAGCAGATGGCGTGCTGGCTGGCGTCGCAGGCGGGCGCCATGGGGGCGCCACCGGAGCTCCCGGTCGTCTGCTCGCTCGTCGAGAACGGTCTTCGCAACGGCCTGGGGGGTGACGCGACCAGTACCGGGCTGTTTCAGATCCAGGTGGGGATCCACAAGGTGCCGCCCGGCTTCGGCAGCGCGTCGGGAACCCTCAAGGACGAGCGCTGGTGGACCGACCATCCCGACGCCCAGGTCAAGTGGTTCGCCGCCGCGGCGAAGGGGAGCGCAGGCCAGGGACGCGGGCCGAAGACGACCGGCGCCGAGGCCGTCGGAGAATGGGCCGCCGACCTCGAGCGGCCGCTGGCCAGATACCGCGACCGCTACAGGCAGCGCTACGACGAGGCGCACCGCCTCGTCAGCAACTGCCACAGCTCGGGCGGCTCGGGCGGCTCGGGCGGCGCGCACCCCGCCCACCCCGGTCACCATCCGCCGGGCAACGGCCACAGGCCCGTGCCCGGAAGCTCCAGGCGGGCGGCGCTCGGGGCAAGAATCGACCGCAACGCGGCGAAGATGATCGGGATCGAGAATCACCCGGGCGCGTTCGCGCGGATGCAGCGCAATGCCGGATCCTCCGGACACGCGCCGTGGTGTGCGGCGTACGCCTTCAACGCCGTCCTGCGGTCGGGAAAGCACCTCAAGGGCCTTGGCTGGGCGACCGTGTCGACCTGGGTGCAGGCGGCGCGCAACCACCAGCAGGGCCTGAGCGTCGTGTCGGCCGGCGAGGCGAAGCCCGGGGATCTCGTCGCCTACGACTGGGATGGCGGCAACGATTTCAGCGGTCAACACTCGCACATCGGCGTGCTCGATTCGGACGTCGCGAACGGAGCCTTCAAGACCATCGAGGGCAACACGACGACGGACGCCGGCATCAGCGCCCACAAGGTGCGCAACATGCACATGGCGCAGAACGTCATCTTCATCCGCGTGTCGCCGTGACCGCCGGCGACGCCAACGGCGATGGCGACGGCCCCGACGGCGGGACGCTGCTCAGCCTCGACTTCCGCCTCACCGCGGAGGAGCTCGCGGTGCTCTGCCGCGGACGCGAGGAGGCGCTCGCGCTGCTGCTCCCCGAGCTCGCGGGCATCACGCCGCTCGACGTCGTCGAGCGGTCGCTGATCGCTCGCGAGCTGCTCGAGCTCGCGCCCGGCGCCGGCGCCCGCCCGGTCGGCTTCACGGAGGATCTCGTGCGGGCGCTGTGCGAGCCCGTCTCCATCGAGCACGTCACGATCGACGAGCTCGGCGGCGGTCCGGGCTCGTGGCTGACGATCGCGCACGGCGACGACATCGCGGTGACGGTCACGCCGTCGGAGGTCGTCTCCGTGTACGACGTGTCGATGAGCGGGCCGTACGCTCCGGCGACCAACGGCCACGGCGATCAGGCCGAGTTCGAGACGACGCTGCGCCGCCTCGAGGAGCTGCTGACGGCGCGCCGCGCCGATGCGCTCGCGTCCGATCCCGAGGACCGGGCGACGGCGCTCGTCCTCGGAGCCGCGACGTACGTCGAGCGTGTGCAGCGCGTCCTCGACGGCGGCACGCTCGCCGTCGAGCACCGCGTCCTACTCGATGCCGACGACCTCGGGACATGGGAGCTGCTCGGGGTCCCGTCGCCCGTCGAGGGCGACGAGGTCGATCGCGACGCGGCGATCTCCTGGGTGAGGATCGACGACGACGCCGGGCCGGGTTGACGATGCCGCGGGTGGCGATGACAAACCGAGTTCGATTGTTGCTGCCGGTCGCGTTTGCGCTGGTCGTGGTTCTGGCGATCATCGCCGTGCCGGGCGAGTCGCGGGTCCTGGGCAAGGGACTGCGGGTCGGCTGCGAGAACTTCGAGAACCAGGGCGCGGAGCTGTACGTCAAGCCGCGGACCTGCATCATCTTCAACGCCGAGCGCACCTTCGGTGGATCGCTTGACCTTCACCGGCTGCACTGGTCGAAGTGGTCGACGAGCGGAGCTGTCGGCACCGGCGTGGAATGCGCCTTCAGGCAGCGCTGTCAGAACACCAGGGTGCGCGTCACGCTCACACGTCTGAAGTTGGTCCACTGCGGTCGCAACGACTACCGCTCCTTCAGGAGCGCGAAGGCGACGAGCTCGGCCGGCAGCACGAAGGTGCTCCCCAACATCTGCCCGCAGGACGAGGGGTAGGCGTCAGGCGCCGGCGGTCGCGGCGGCGCCCGCCAGCAGCGCCTGCACGTCGGCGGCGCAGCTGCCGCAGCCGGTCGTCGCGCGCGTGCGCAGGCCGACCTGGGCGACCGTGGTCAGCCCGTCGCGGCGGATCGCGGCCTGGATCTCGCCGACCGTGACGGCGTTGCACGAGCACACGGTCGCCGCGGGATCGGACGGGACGGCGGGTGTGGCGCCCGCTGCGCCGAGGGCCAGCAGCTGCTCGGGCACAGGCTCGCCGCTGCGCAGCAGCGCGGTCAGCTCGCGCGCGCCGCCGACGTCGCCGACCAGCGCGGCGCCCACGAGGCGCCCGCCGTCGACGACCAGGCGCCGGTAGACGCCGCGACGCGTGTCGCTCATGACGATCTCGTCCTGGCCGGCGGGCAGCGCGGCGGCGGACTCGCCCCCGCTGTAGACGTCGACGCCGCTGACCTTCAGCGTCGTCGCGGTCACCGCGCCG
>JAXDFS010000373.1:0-8897 GCA_034665465.1 Solirubrobacteraceae bacterium | reverse complement strand
ATCCAGGCCGCCGACTACGACGTCAAGAAGGCCGAGACCGGGATCATCTACATCGACGAGGTCGACAAGATCGCCCGCAAGGCCGACAACCCGTCGATCACCCGCGACGTCTCCGGCGAGGGCGTGCAGCAGGCGCTGCTGAAGATCCTCGAGGGCACGACCGCGTCGGTCCCGCCGCAGGGCGGGCGCAAGCATCCCCATCAGGAGTTCCTGTCGATCGACACGACGAACGTCCTGTTCATCTGCGGCGGCGCCTTCGCCAACCTCGACAAGGTCATCGAGCGGCGCATCGGATCCAACGGCATCGGGTTCGGTGCCTCGATCAAGTCCAAGTCGCGCAAGGACGGCGGCGCGCTCTTCGAGCAGACGCTGCCCGAGGATCTCGTCAACTACGGCCTGATCCCCGAGTTCATCGGCCGCCTGCCTGTCGTCTCGGCCGTCCAGCAGCTCACGCGCGACGACCTCATCACGATCCTCACCGAGCCGCGCAACGCGCTCGTCAAGCAGTTCCAGCGCTTCTTCAGCTTCGACGGGATCGAGCTCGTGTTCTCCGACGAGGCGCTCGTCTCAGTCGCCGAGAAGGCGCTCGCACGTGAGACCGGCGCCCGCGGCCTGCGCTCGATCATCGAGGAGACGCTGCTCGACGTGCAGTTCGAGCTGCCCTCGCGCCGCGATGTCAAGAAGTGCGTCGTGACGAAGGAGACGATCGAGAAGGGCCTATCGCCCACGCTCGTCACCGAGGCCGCGCGCGACGAGCAGCAGCCCCGCCGCGCCGAGTCGGCATAGCGGCCCGCGGGCACGGGTACGATCAGGACATGCTGCCGCTGACCCGCGTTCGCGCCATGCCCTGGAGCATCGTGTTCCAGCTGGCAATGGCGGCGCGCAAGCACTGGAAGCGCCTGGAGCCCAAGGATCGCGCGCGCCTGGGCGAGCTGCTGAAGAAGTCCCAGGGCGTGCCGACGAGGCTGTCGCCCAAGGAGCGCGCAGACGTCCGCGAGATCGTCGCCAAGCTCGAGCCGCGCGAGTTCGCGCGCAGCATCGTGCCGATCGGGCGCCGCGCCGTGATGAAGGGCCGCCGCCGCTAGCGGGGGTGGGCGTCGGAGCCCGAGCGTTCTGCGCGGGAGTCGGCGGATGTTCGATCCAGTGTCGGGGCGGCACGCCGATACCAGGCGTGAGGTCGCTCGCCGGCCTTCTTGGCGACGGACCTGCGTCCGTTCTCCTGGCCCGGATCGCATCCGCAGGAGATCGGAGCACGCCCATGCGCCGCACCCAGGGCCTCGCCGCCGTCGCACTGACGGCGCTGGCCATGCTCGGTTTCGCCGACGCCGCCATGGCCGCCGTCGCCTTCACGGTCGTCGACGACCGCGGGATCGACCAGTTCAGCGCCTACAGGCTGCCGGGCGCCTTCAGCTTCCTGCGCACGGACGGCGACGGGCGCTTCTCGGCGAACGTCGTCGCGGGAGACGTCATCAGCGTCTCGCGCGCACCGTCGAGCACCGGGGCCTGCGCGGCGCCCGAGGGGTCGTCCGGACTGGACTACACGGTGACCGCCGCCGCCTCCCAGACGATCACCCTTCCCAACACCACCGGTGACTCGACGCACACCACGCTCACGGACACGGAGAGCTGGATCGTCGGCAGGCTCAACGAGGAGCGAGCAGCGCACAGCCCGTCGCTGCCGGCACTGCACGTATCCACCACGCTGACGCAGGCGGCGTACGCGATCGCCCACGACCGCGTGCTCGCGGCCGGTCACGCCTACCCGCCCCCCTACTGCCTCGTGAACCTCATCGACTGGGGCTGGCCGAGCGCCGGGTTCCTCAACGAGGACTCGCCCTTCGCAGCGCCCGAGCAGACGCTGGGCCACTGGGACGGGACGACGGACGCCGAGTCCGTGAACCTCGCCCAGAACGGCGTGTTCGATCCGGCGAACACCGCCATCGGCGTGGCCGACGGCGGCGGCTACTGGATCGTGGAGTACAACGACTGCTCGGCCTCCTCCGTCGCCCCGGCCTTTGCGGGGCGCTGTGGCATGACCACAGCCACCGGCGACCCGACGGCCTACACGCCCCCCGCGCCCCCCGCGCCCCCCGCGCCGGGCGGCGCTGCGGCCGGCGGCGACGTGCCCGCTGCGGGCGCCACCGCGCCCGTGGGGTCGGCGCCCGCCGGCCAGGCGCCCGCCGGCCCATCGCCCGGCGCGCCCGCACGCGACGTCGCGCCTCCCACAGTCACGCTCTCCGGCGCGGCCAGACAGGGGCCGGCCGGCCCGGTCGCCGTCGCGGTCACGTGCCTCAGCGAGGCCTGCACGGTCGATGCCCGCGGGTCGGTGCGCGTCCCCGCGGTCCGGACCGTCCGGGCGAAGACCTACTCGCTCGCGCACGTGCACCGATCGCTGGCGAAGGGCACCAGGGCCACGCTGCGTCTGACGCTCCCAGCGTCCGCGCGCCGGGCCATCCACCGCGCGCTCGCCGCGGGCAGGCACGTCGCGGTCAGCATCAGGCTCACGGTCGCCGACGCGGCGGGCAACGTCACGACCCGGACACGCAGGATCAGGCTCGAGCTTCGCCATCCCGTCAGCGCCATGGTCGAAAGGACCGACTGCACATGTCACGTCATCTGAGAATCGCCGGTACCGTCGCGACGTGCGCTCTTGCCGCGGGCGCGGCCGCCGGCGCGGGCGCCGGGCCGGCCGCCGGCGCCGCTGGCGCGACCTGCGCCAAGACCGCGTCGGTGAGCCACGGCACCGTGCTCGTTCTCGCCGGCGGAGGAGACGCCAAGACCCTGCGCCGCGGCCCGTACTACGTCACGACGGGGCCCGCGACGGTGCACTTCGGCCACGCCGCCTACAAGGTCGGCGCGGACACCATCTTCGACCTCGCCTGCTCAGGCGCGGCCGGCGGGGCCGCGGACACGCCGTCGGTGAACGTCGAGATGGGCTCGGCGTCGGTGCGCACCGGCGGCGCCTCGAGCTTCGGGACGCTCTCGTCCGACGAGATGCTGCTGGACCCGTATGCCGACAAGAAGATGCGGATCAAGGTGACGCGCACGCCGATGGGCGATCCCACGATCGAGGATGCCGTCGCGCAGGGACCGAGCGCGCTGCGGCTGGGCACGACGGTCGCCAAGCAGGTCGGCGGAGCGGGCGCGTTTCTGAACATCACCCCGTTCGTCGGCTCCGCGCATCGCACGAATGGCCAATGTCATCAGGCCCACGGCGCGACGACGGTGACGACCGCATTCGCGAACCGCTACCCCCAGGGCACCGTGACGTACAGCGGCCTGGCGCCGTTCAGCCCGCGATGAACGGCCGATGCGCGTCAAGTCCAGCGGCAACCGTGCCGATGGTTGCCGGGTGATGACGTCCACCGGTCGTTCGAAGCACCCGACGAACGACGGCCCGGGTGCGGCCGTGACCCGCGGCCTGCTGCCCGCCTCGGTGACCCTCCTAATCGTCCTCGGCTTCCTGCGCTGGCTGGGCCAGCGCGAGGGGCTGTACGGCCCGGCGGTCGGGGACGGGCTGATGATCGTGGTCGCCTGTGGGCTCATCGCGGGGCTGCTGTGGCACTTCGCCCGCCGCCTGGATCGCGACGAGGCCGCGCGGCGCGGCATGGAGAGCGAGCTGCGCGACAGCGCCCGCTACTTCGACCTCTCCCGCGACCTCGTCTGCACGGCGGGCTTCGACGGCGTCTTCAGGCGCCTGAACCCGGCCTGGACGGAGACCCTCGGCTGGAGCGAGGAGGAGCTGCGCTCACGCCCCTTCGTCGAGTTCGTGCACCCGGACGACCGCGAGCGCACCGTGCGCGAGACCGCCGGCCTCGCCGCGGGCGGCGTCACCATCGACTTCGTCAACCGCTACGAGACCAAGGACGGCGACTGGCGCTGGATCGACTGGCGCTCGATGGCGGTGCTCGAGGACGGTCTGATCTACGCCTCGGCACGCGACGTCACCCAGCGCAAGCTCGCCGAGGCGGCCCTGGAGGAGAGCGAGCGCCGCAACCGCCAGATCCTCGAGACCGCCCACGACGCCTTCGTCGCGATCGACGACGGCGGCCTCATCACCGACTGGAACCCGCAGGCCGAAGCCACCTTCGGCTGGTCGCGTGAGGACGTGCTGGGTCGCGAGCTTGCCGCGACGATCATCCCCGAGGCACAGCGCGACGCGCACCGGCGGGGCATGCAGCGCTTCCTGACGACCGGGGAGAAGGTCGTGCTCGGCAAGCGCCTGGAGCTGACGGCGCTGCATCGCGAGGGACACGAGTTCCCGATCGAGCTGACGATCTCGCCCCTGGAGACCGAGGGCGGCCACACCTTCCACGCCTTCCTGCGCGACATCACCGAGCGCCGCGAGGTCGAGCGCGCGAAGGACGAGTTCGTCTCGATCGTCAGCCACGAGCTGCGCACCCCCCTGACGTCGATCCGCGGCTCGCTGGGGCTGCTGGCCGGCGGGGTGCTCGGCCAGTCGCCCGCCAAGGCGGAGCGGATGCTGCAGATCGCGCTGGAGAACACCGACCGGCTCGTGCGGCTGATCAACGACATCCTCGACATCGAGCGCATGGAGTCGGGCAGGGCGGAGGTGCAGCGCAGCTCCTGCGACGCCGCCGGGCTCCTGCGCGACGCGGTCGACACGATGACCGCGGCGGCCGCCGAGGCCGGCGTCGCGATCGAGGTCGACGGCGCCCCGGGCGCGGTCTGGGCCGATCCCGATCGCGTGCTGCAGATGCTCACCAACCTGCTCTCCAACGCGATCAAGTTCTCGCCGCGGGGTGGCCGGATCTGGCTGGACTGCCGCCAGCGCGACGGCGAGATGATCTTCTGCGTCCGCGACGAGGGTCGCGGCGTCCCCGCGGACAAGCTGGAGTCGATCTTCGAGCGCTTCCAGCAGGTCGACTCCTCCGACTCGCGCGGCAAGGGCGGCACCGGCCTGGGCCTGGCCATCTGTCGCAGCATCGTCGAGCAGCACGGCGGGCGCATCTGGGCTGAGAGCGCCGCCGGGCAGGGGAGCACCTTCCGGTTCACCCTGCCGCTCGCCGCGGCAGCAGCGGCTCCGGCGCCGGAGATCGCGCCGCTTCCCCAGAGCCACGGGACCCGCCCGCGCATCCTGATCTGCGACGACGACCCCCACGTGCGCGAGGTCATCACCGCGATGCTGCAGCAGCGCGGCTACGAGGTGATCGGCGCCGCCTCCGGCGCCGAGGCGATCGAGCACGCCAGCTCACAGTCTCCGAGCGCGATCCTGCTGGACCTCATGATGCCGGGGATGAGCGGGTGGGACACCGCGCTCGCGCTCTCCCTGGACCCGCGGACGCGTGACATCCCGGTCGTCATCCTCAGCGTCCTGTCGCCCGGCGACTCGGTCCCGGCGCCGGTGACCGTTGCCGACTGGGTCGAGAAGCCGCTCGACGAGCAGACCCTGTTCGGCGCCCTCGAGCGCGCGCTCGCCGCACAGCGCGCGATCGGCCGGATCCTGGTGGTGGAGGACGACCTCGACCTTGCAAGCGTGTTGATCGGCCTCTTCGAGCGCCACGGCCTGCAGGCGGTCCACGCCGGCAGCGGAGCGGAGGCCGTGCAGCTCAGCCGCGAGCTGCGCCCCGACCTGCTGATCCTCGACGTCGGCCTGCCCGAGGGCGACGGCTTCTGGGTCGCCGACTGGCTGCGCGAGCACGAGCAGCTGCGCAACGTGCCGATCGTCGTCTACACCGCCCGCGACCTCGACGCCGCCGAGCGCGGACGCCTGGACACCGGACACACGAAGTTCATGACCAAGGGGGCCGTCACGCTCGAGCAGTTCGAGCACGACGTGCTCAAGCTCGTCGGCGCCCTGGCGCCCGTCGCAGGACCGGCCGCCGAATGACCGTGCGGCGCATCCTCGTCGTCGACGACGACGACAGCATCCGCGAGGTTGCCCAGATGAGCCTCGAGATGGTCGGCGGCCACGAGGTCATCACGGCCGGCTCCGGCGCCGACGGGATCCTCTACGCGCGTGACCGGCGACCCGACGCGATCCTGCTCGACGTGATGATGCCCGAGATGGACGGCCCCGCGACCTTCGGCCGCCTGCAGGCCGACGCGGCCACGCGCGACATCCCGGTCATCCTGCTCACGGCCAAGCTGCAGCCGGCAGACCGCGCCCGCTTCGCCGGGCTCGGCGTCCGCGCGGTGCTGTCCAAGCCCTTCGATCCCATGATGCTCTCCGACGAGGTCGCCGAGATCCTCGGCTGGCCGCGCTGAGCCGGGACGCGCGATGGCTGCCTTGTCCGCAGGCCGGGCCGATCGCGCCGCGGCTGCACTGAACGCCGTCTGGGCGCGCCGGCGCGCTGACATCCTGGCGAACGTCGGCGTCGTCGATGATGCCCTGCTCGCCGGCCTCGCGGGCATTCTCGACGACACGCAGCGCGAGCGGGCCTGCCGCGAGGCGCACAAGCTCGCGGGCACCGCCGGCACCTTCGGCTTCCCGGCCGCGAGCGAGATGGCCCGCGAGCTCGAGCTGGCGCTGGGCGAGCCGTGCCCGCTGCCCCCCGAGGAGCTGCCGCGCCTCGCGGACCTCGCCGTCGCGCTGCGCCGGGAGCTCGCGGCGGGCCCGCCCGCGCCGCGAGCCGCGCCGGCGCCGCCGCCCGCCGCCGCCGAGCTGCTCGTCGTGGGCGCCGACACCGAGCGGATGCAGCGGCTGGCCGACGAGGCCGCCGCGCGCGCGATGCCCGCGATCGTCGCCTCGTCGCCGGCCGCCGCGCGCGAGCTCGTGGAGCGCCACCGGCCGCGCATCGTGCTGCTCGATCCACTGATCGCCGGCGGGCCCGACGCGGCGCTCGGCCTGCTCGCGGAGCTCTCGCCGTCACGGCCCGTCGTCGTCCTGACCGACCCTGCAGGCGAGCTCGATCGCGTCGAGATCGCGCGCCGCGGCGGGCGCGGGTTTCTTCCGCGCTCGCTCGACGTCGGCGAGATCGTCGACCACGTAGTGGGCCTGCGCGAGCGGCTGCGCAGCAGCGAGACACGGATCCTCGCCGTCGACGACGACCCGGCCGTGCTCGAGGCGATCGCCGCGACGCTCGAGCCGCAGGGGCTCGTCGTGCACACGTGCACGACCCCCGCCCGGCTCTGGGAGCTGCTCGAGCAGTCGACCCCCGACCTGCTGATGCTCGACGTCGACATGCCGCACGGCAACGGCCTCGAGCTCTGCCGGGCGCTGCGCAACGATCCGCGCTGGTCGGCGCTGCCCGTGCTGGTCCTCACGGCCCGCAGCGGGCCCGGGACCGTCGAGGCGGTCTTCGACGCCGGCGCCGACGACTACATCGCCAAGCCCTTCGCCGCGCGCGAGCTCACGGCCCGGATCGCCAACCGCGTCGAGCGGGTGCGCCTGTTCCGCGCCCTCGCGGACACCGACCATCTGACCGGCCTTCCCAACCGGCGGCGCGCCACCGAGGCGATCGAGAGCTTCCGGCTGATGAGCCGGCGCAGCGGCGTGCCGCTCTGCGTGGCGGTCCTCGACGTCGACGACTTCAGGCAGATCAACAACGCGCTGGGACACGCCGGCGGCGACGAGACCCTGCGCAAGCTGGCGCGCGCGCTCGAGCAGTACTTTCGCGGCGAGGACGTCGTCTCGCGCTGGGGCGGCGACGAGTTCGTGATCGGGATGTACGGCATGACGATCGCCGACGGGCGCCAGCGGATCGGCGAGTTCGTCGAGCAGGTCCGCGCCTCCGCCGAGGTCGGCAGCCACAGCATCCGCGTGACGGTGAGCGCCGGCCTGGCTGCGTTCGGGGCCGACGGCGCCGATGTCGAGTCGCTCTATCGGGCCGCCGACGAGGCGCTCTACGTCGCCAAGGCGCACGGCGGGGACCGCGTGCGCGTCGCCGGCCATGGCGCCGACGGCGCCGGCAGCGCGATCGACGTGGTGCTCGTCGAGGACGACGCGGTGCTCGGCGACCTGCTCGACCACGCGCTCGTCACCCGCGGCTTCACGACGCACCGGCTCGCCGACGGCCTGGAGGCCGCCGGGCTGCTGGCGGGCGAGGACCCCGGGCTGCTCGCCCGCGTGATCGTGCTCGACTGGGACCTGCCGAGCATGGACGGCCTGCGCGTGCTGCGCGAGCTTGCCGACAGCGGGACGCTGCGGCGCACGCGCGTCATCATGCTCACCGCCCGCGCGACCGAGCGCGAGGTGCTCAAGACGCTCGAGGCCGGCGCGTTCGACCACGTGGCCAAGCCGTTCAGCGTGCCGGTCCTCATGCAGCGCATCCGCCGCGCGCTCGAGCAGTCGCCGTGATCAACACGCACTCCGTCATCGTGCTGCTGATCGTCGAGGCGGCGATGCTCGCGTTCGCGCTCGCGCTGCTGGTCGGCCATGGGGCATACGTCGCCTGGCGCTCGCGCCGGCTGGCGCCGCGGCTGGCGCTCGCGCGGCGGGGCCTGTGCGAGGCGCTGGAGGCCGGCGCCGACGCCCGCGCCGCCGAGGCGCTGAGCATGCGCCTGCCGTTCGCGATGAAGGTCGTGCTGATCGGCGAGCTCTCGCCGCAGCTGACGGGCAGCCGCCGGCTGCTGCTCACCCGCGCCGCCGACGAGGCGGGCCTGCTCGCCCGCGCCGCGGCGCGCTGCACGAGCCGCAGCTGGCGCCGGCGCCTGCGCGGCGCGCGGCTGTTCACGCTGCTGGGCGGCGGCGACGCCGTCCTGCCCCGCCTGTTCGACGACCGCCGCGCGGAGGTTCGCGCGCAGGCGGCCGAGTGGGCGGGCGGGCACCCCGAGGAGGACGCGACGATCGCGCGCCTCGTCGCGCTGCTCGGCGACGAGCACCCGCTGTGCCGCTTCACGGTCGAGGATGCGCTCGTGCGCCTGGGATCCGCGGCGATCGTGCCGCTGGCCGAACACCTGCTGACGGCGCGCGGCGACCCGGCACGGCGGGCGCT
>JAXDFS010000372.1:0-5412 GCA_034665465.1 Solirubrobacteraceae bacterium | reverse complement strand
CGACACGATCACGCGCATCAGCCCGCGCGGCACCCAGGTGCAGGCGATCCCGATGCCGAACATCCCGTCGCGCGTGGCGGTCGGCGGCGGCTCGGTGTGGGCGACGTCGACCGAGGGCGGCCGCCTGCTGCGCGTCGACCCCGGCACGCGCAGGCTGCGCGAGCGCCTGGACACCGGCACACGGCCGTTCGCGCTCGACGTCGAGCACGGCAGCGCGATCTGGCTGACGCTGCTGGGCGACAACGCCGTGCAGCGCGTCACGTTCTCGAAGTAGGGGCCGCGGCTTGTCTGGAGCTTCGAAGACTGACAGGATATGGGCCGACGAGTGACAGGCTTCACCCAGTCACAGGGGTTCCCAGTGAGACGCAGATCGGCGATGAGGGGATGATCGACGCCGATCGCCCGCACCCGCTCTTCGTCCGTAGCCTCAATCCGATGCTGATCGCCGACGACGAGCGTGACTACGTGGACGCCAACGCCGCCGCGTGCCTGTTCCTGCGCCTGCCCAGGGAGGAGGTGCTGAAGCTCAGCGTCGACGATCTCACGCTTCCCGAGCAGCGATCGGAGCTGGACGCGCTGTGGGCGCGGTTCCTGCGCGACGACGGCGTCCACCGCCATGGGCACAGCGTCCCGCGGAGCCTGCAGATGCCGGATGGGGCGCACGTGAACGTCGATCTCAGCTCGACGCCGAATTTCCGGCCCGGCCGCCACCTTGCGATCATCTTCTTTCCCGCCGCCGATGCGCTCAACGCGCACCTGGAGCACGCGCAGCCGCCCGTCGACGCCGTGCTCACCAGACGCGAGCGCGAGATCCTTGCGCTGGTGGCGCTCGGCAACACCGGCGTCGAGATCGGGTTCCAGCTGTCCGTTTCGCCGGCCACCGTGCAGACCCACGTGGCCCACGCGCTCATCAAGCTCGGCGCGAAGAATCGCGCTCACGGCATCGCGCTCGCGCTGGGCGCCGGCGAGCTGGAGCTGGTCGACGACGCCGGGGTCCCCTGAGCGCCGGCGCGCCGCGCTACCCTTTCGGTCGTTCACCGAAACCCTTCCCAACCGGCTTTTGAAAGATTTAGGGAACGATCCCTCACACATTTTGAGGATGTTGTTGGCGCCTGCCGGCGTCGATACTGAGACATGCAGCACGACCGGTCGGATGCACACGTCCCGCGCGTGGCGACGGATGCCCGCCGCCACCCCGGCCGCGTGCCTCGGGGGATGTCCGCGGTCATGTCGAGGCGCCAGCGCCCGCTGATAGCCCTCGCTGCGGCGGCGCTGTTCGCCGGCCTCTTCCTGGTGGGGGACATTCGCGGCGGCTCCTTCGAGGCGACGTTGCTGTTCGTCGTTCCGATCTCCATCTGCGCGATCGCGTTCGGATTCTGGGGTGGTCTGGGGGCGGGGCTCCTGAGCCTGGTGCTGGTGTTCGCCTGGGACTACGCGCGTCCCGACGCCGACCTGGCCGCGATCGGATACCTCGCTCGCGCCGTCACGTTCCTTGTCTTCGGCGGGATGCTCGGACGCTTCGTCACGGTGCGCCGGGCACTCGAGCGCAAGATCGCCCGCTCGGAGGAGCTCTCCCTCGATCTGATGGCGACCGCGGGATTCGACGGCTACTTCACGCGGCTCAACCGCGCGTGGGAGCGGACGCTCGGCTGGAGCCTCGACGAGCTCTACTCCCGGCCGATCGGCGACTTCGTGCATCCGGCGGATCTCGAGCGCACGCTGGCCGAGATCGCCGCGGTGGCCGCAGGCCGCGACGCGATCAGCTTCCGCAACCGCTACCGCCATCGCGACGGCTCTTATCGCTGGCTCGAATGGAACGCGATCGCCGACGACGAGCAGGCTGTGATCCATGCCAACGCCCGGGACGTCACCGCCCTCCAGCGGGCGGAGGAGTCCATCCACCGCCACCGGGAGGACCTCGAGCAACTCGTGCGCGAACGCACCCGCGAGCTCGAGCACTCCAGGCTCGAGACGCTGCGCCGGCTGGCGCTGGCGGCCGAGTACCGCGACGACGACACGCACAAGCACACCGAACGGGTCGGACACACGTGCATGCTGATCGCCGGTGCGCTCGATCTGCCCGCCGAAACGGTGAAGACGATCCGCGACGCGGCCCCGCTGCACGACATCGGCAAGCTCGGCATCTCCGACAGCATCATGCTCAAGCCGGGCAAGCTGGACGCGCGGGAGTATCAGACCATGAAGCAGCACACCGTCATCGGCGCCGCGATCCTGGCCGACAGCGCGTCGTGCGTGCTGCGCATGGCGCAGCAGATCGCGCTGACCCACCACGAGCGCTGGGACGGCAGCGGCTACCCCGACGGCCTCGCCGGCGAGGACATCCCCCTGACCGCTCGGATCACGGCGGTCGCCGACGCCTTCGATGCCATGGCCCACGAGCGCCCGTACAAAGAGGCCTCGCCGATCGACGTCGTCCTCGCCGAGATCCGCCGGGCCAGCGGCTCGCATTTCGACCCCGCTGTCGTGCGCGCGTTTCTCGGGCTCGACCACCCGGCGCTCGTGCAGCCCGCACGGGCGCCTGCCGGCGACCTGCTCCTGCAGGCGTGAACGGCGCCTGGCCCGGCTACAGGTCTCGCCGCGACACGACGCCGTCCTGCAGCGCGCGCATCGCGAGGTAGGAGCGCTTCTGGTTCTGCGGGAGGTGCTCGACGCCGAAGTAGCCGAACAGCGTGCGCAGGTGGGCCTTGACGGCGTCGACGGAGAGATAGAGCTCGTCGGCGATGTGCTGGTTGGTCGCCGGCGTAGCGAGCTCGGTGTCCTTGTAGGGCCGGCAGAGCGCGGCGAGCACCGAGCGCTGGGTCGCGCTCAGGGCGGGCAGCTCGGCGCGGCTGCCCGCGACGGCGGTCGGGCTCGACAGCGACGGGTCGGGAGCGCGGTAGGCGATCTGCGTGCGCCCGACGCGCAGCACGTCGCCGTCGCGCAGCCGGTGACGGCCGGAGATGCGCTGGCCGTTGACGAACGAGCCGTTGCGCGAGAGCCCCTCGTCGGCCGCCGTCCACTCGTCCCCGAGGCGCTCGAGCTCGGCGTGCAGGCGCGAGACCTCGGTGTCCCACTCCAGCGCGATGTCGTTGCCCGAGCTGCGCCCGATCGCGACGCGCTCGATCGCGGGATCCAGGACGAACAGGCGCTGGGCGCCCTCCCCGTCGCGCAGGACGAGGAACGGCACGCCCTCGCGCTCGGCCTCGATGCGCTCGCGCAGCTCGGCGGGGGTGGCGGCGTGGGGCGCCAGTGGCGACGGATCGACCTTGGGCATCGGGTCCTGAGCTTGCCACATCCGCTGGCCGGGACGAGGTGGTTTGCGGCCGCGGCCGGGAGTTCAGCCACCTGGGGTGGCGAAGCTCACACCTGGGGGTGGACGGCGTGCACCCGGGGGCGCGGGTGGCCAGGGCCCGCCGCGGGATTGTTGATCACAGATTCCCGCAAGGAGGCCCGCATGACCGCCGCACCCCTCATCACCCTGTCCGACGATGATCTCGTGGCCCGCTTCCGCGGCGGCGACGACGCAGCCTTCGGCGAGATCCACCGGCGCTATCGCAGGGCGCTCATCGCCTTCGCCGGGCGGATGCTGCGCGGCTCCGGCCACGACGCCGAGGACGTCGTGCAGGACGCCTTCATGCGCGCCTACCGCGGCCTGCGCGTCACCGACCGCCCGATGGTGCTGCGCCCCTGGCTGTACATGATCGTCCGCAACCGCGCGCTCGACGACCTGCGCGCGCCGCAGCGCACCGACCCCTTCGACGACCAGAACGGCCTGTCCGCCGTGCCGGCGCCCGACCCCGCGCAGTGCATCGCCGAGCGCGACGAGATGCGCCGGCTCGTCGCCGAGATCGGCCGCCTTCCCGAGCGCCAGCGGATGGCGCTCGTCATGCGCGAGTTCGACGGCCGCACGCACGCCGAGACGGCCCGCGCGCTGAAGACCACCGTGCCCGCGACGAAGTCGCTCATCGTCCGCGCGCGCTCGAACCTGGGCGCTGCGGTGCACGCCGCCTGAGGGCTGGGTAGGCTCGAGTGCCATGGACGTGACCACGATCGAGGCCGCCCTGGAGCGCATCGGCGAGGGCCTGCAGGAGGCCGGCTCGGCGGTCGAGCAGCTGCGCGACGGCGACGTCACCGCGATGGCCGATCTCGACGCGATCATCGACGCGATCGCGCTCGAGGTCGCCGAGCTGAAGACCCGCACGAGCGGCGGCGCGGTCTAGCCGATGCAGAGCGCGGCGCCGAGCGCATCCGATACCCAGCCGTGCGCCAACGAGACGGCTGACCGGATCGCGACGGGAATCGTGACCGTCGTACCGCTGCTGGCAGTGGGGGTCGCCGTCTGGCAGGCCTGGCAGAGCCTGCTGCACTGGCATGACTTCGTCGTCTTCGGCGTCCTCTACGTGCTGACCGGCCTCGGCATCACGGTCGGCTTCCATCGCCACTTCACCCACCGCGCCTTCCAGACCAGCCGTCCGCTGCGCGCGCTGCTGGCGATCCTCGGCACCGCCGCGATCGAGGGGCCGATCACCGCCTGGGTCGCCGACCATCGCAAGCACCACGCCTTCTCCGACCAGCATGGCGATCCGCACAGCCCGCACGTCGACCACGGCGCCGGCCTGCGCGGCGCGCTGCGCGGCCTGGCCCACGCGCACGTCGGCTGGCTGTTCTTGCACACCCAGCGCGCCAACAAGGAGCGCTACGCGCCCGACCTGATCGCCGATCCGCTGATCCGCTTCATCGACCGCACGACGCTGTGGTGGATCGCGCTCGGGCTCGCCGTGCCGTTCGGCCTGGGCTGGGTGCTGGGCGGCACGCTCTCCGCCGCGCTCACCGGCCTGCTGTGGGGCGGCGCGATGCGGATCCTGCTGCTGCACCATGTCACGTACTCGATCAACTCGCTGTGTCACTTCTTCGGCCGGCGGCGCTTCGAGACCGGCGACGAGTCGCGCAACCTCGCCTGGCTGGCGCCGCTGACGTTCGGCGAGGCGTGGCACAACAACCACCACGCCTTCCCCACGTCGGCCGCGCACGGGATGCGCTGGTGGGAGCGGGCGCTGGATCCCAGCGCGCTGCTGATCGGCTCACTGGAGCGCCTGGGGCTCGTCTGGAACGTCGTGAAGATCAGCGACGAGCGGCAGGCGGCGAAGCTCGCGCCGGCGGTTCGCTGAACGAAGGCCCCGCCGGGCACTCGCTCGCGAGCGCCTCTCAAAGACGAAGACGGCCGCTGATGCGACCGCCTCCGGTACGTCAAAGGGCTTGGTCCGGGCGCTGCCCGGGCCAGCGAGCTAAATCGCCTGGACGTTGACCGCCTTGGGACCCTTGTCGCCGGCTTCGGCGTCGTAGCTGACCTTCGCGCCTTCGGCGAGCGAGCGATAGCCCTCGCCGATGATGCCGGTGTGATGGACGAAGAGG
>JAXDFS010000371.1:0-5990 GCA_034665465.1 Solirubrobacteraceae bacterium | reverse complement strand
GCGATGCGAACGTCGCCACGCGCGCCGGCCAGGGCAGCGCGGGCAGCCGGCCCGCCAGCGAGGTCCGCGGCCCCGCGATCCTCAACCTCTGCCAGCTCACCGAGCGCGGGCCGGTCGTCCTGGCGTTCCTGGCGACCCGCGGCGGCGACTGCGCGGACGAGCTCGATCGCCTCAACCGCGTCGCGGCGCGCCACCCCGGGGTGCAGGTCGCGGCGATCGGGATCCGCGGCGACCTCGGGCAGCTTCGCGCGACCGCGCGCGTGCATCGCTGGAGCTTCCCGGTCGGCTGGGACCGCGACGGGATCCTCGCGAACCTCTACGGCGTCGCCGTCTGCCCCCACATCACGTTCGCGCGCTGGCACGGGCGGGTGCAGAGCACGAGCCTCGGCGCTGTCGCCGAGGCCGAGCTGGACCGGCGCGTGGACGCCGCCGTGGCAGCTTCGCGGCGGGCGGGCTGGAGGCCCTGACGGCAGGCCCCGATTGTATACGATAGGCATCTGCTGACCACCCTCAACGCGCTGGGACTGGTCGCCGCGGGCTTCGTCGCCGGTGGCGTGAACGCGATCGCGGGTGGTGGATCGCTGATCTCCTTCCCGGCGCTGCTGGCCGTGGGCTACGCGCCGGTCACGGCGAACGTCACCAACACCGTCGCCCTCTGGCCGGGGTATCTCGGGAGCACGGCGCGCTTTCGCCCCGAGCTCGGCGGGCAGCGCAGCCGGTTGCTCGCGCTGGGCGCCACGTGCGTGCTCGGGGCGCTCGGCGGCACCGTCCTGCTGCTGACCACGCCGAGCTCGTGGTTCTCCGCGGTCACGCCGTGGCTGCTGCTGCTCGCCGCCGCGCTCGTGGGGCTGCAGCCGGTGATCGCCGAGCGCGTGCGGGCGCTTCCCGGCGGAGCGGGCGAGCACCGCTCGGTGCTGCTGCACGCGTCGGTCCTGTTCGGAGCCGCCTATGGCGCGTACTTCGGGGCCGGCGTGAGCGTGATCGTGCTCGGCGTCCTGGGCCTGTTCCTGCCCGACTCGCTACACCGCCTCAACGCGCTGCGCTCCGTCCTGGTGCTCGTGATCAACACGATCGCGCTGGTCGGCTTCGGGCTCTTCGGCCCCGTCGCCTGGCAGGCCGCGGCGGTGATGGCGCTCGCCAGCCTCGCCGGTGGCTGGGCGGGCGCCTCGATCGCCCAGCGCGTGAACGCCGCAGCACTGCGCGGGAGCGTCGTCGTGATCGCCGTCGCGGTGGCGGCGGTCATGGTCATCCGGTGACGCTCAGTCCGGCGCGCCGGCGCCGGGACGGTGCCCTATGCTCGCCCCGCCGTGGTCTCGCCTGAGCGCAGCCCCGAACGCCGAAAACTGCCGACAGAGGTCGTCGCGGCCCTGCGCGAGGCGATCGTCACCCGCCGCCTGGCGCCCGGCACGCGGCTGACGGAGGAGGGCCTGGCACAGCAGTACGGCGTCTCGCGCGTGCCGGTCCGCGAGGCGCTGCGCTCACTGGAGGCCGAGGGCTTCGTCCGCATCGAGCCCTACTCGGGGACCTTCGTCGCGCAGCTCAGCGAGGACGAGGCCGAGGACCTCCTGCGCGTACGCGCCGCACTGGAGGTCCTGTGCGCCGGCCAGGCCGCGGCGCGCTGCACCGCCCACGACGTCGAGGAGATGCGCGCGACGATCGCCGCGGCTTCGGCGGCGATCGCCGCGGGACGCCACGACGACCTCGTGGGGCTCAACGGCCGCTTTCACGTCCTCCTCGCCCGGGCGTCGGGCAACACCGTGCTGCACGGGCTGCTGACCCAGCTGCAGGCCAAGATCGAATGGGTCTACGCCGCCGACGTGCAGAGCCGCGCGCAGGCGTCGTGGAGCGAGCACGCCGAGATGGTCGACGCGCTCAGCGCCCACGACGCCGAGGCCGCGGCGGCCGCCGCGACGCAGCACATCGCCAACGCCACGGCCGCCTATCGCAGGACGACCGCGGCCTGACGAGCCGCCTCAGATGAGCGCTGACAGCGCCAGGCGCTGGCGCTCGGTCATCGATCCGACCGTCTTCGTCTCGGGCATGCCGATCTCGGCGAGGAACTTGCGACAGCGGGTCGAGCCCCAGCGGTGCTGGCTGACGAGCAACTCGCCGATCGTCATGCTGGCCGCCTCCCACGGGCTGGACAGGATGACCTCTCCGGCGGTGATGGCCCCCTCGGCGACGCGCCGCTTGAGTCCTGCTCGGGCGAGCCGGACCTCGTTGGCACGCTGGAGCGCCTGCATGTGTTGCGGCGCAGGGGCAATCGTCGCTGTCGCGTCGTGCATGGATTCCTCCCCGGCTGCCATGTCCGTATGACGGCAGCCTTCGAATATTGAGCTGTTACAAAAGCGCGTGCGGCGGGCTCCCCCGAGTCGTCGACCAATCGACATCCGGTTCCCTGTATGGGTCCCGAAGGGTCTCCGAGCTCATCCCGGCGCGTTTCGCTGGCGCCCGTCGAACGTATGTGAGGTCACGGGGCGAGGTCAACGGACCGGGATTCAAAGCCACCGCTCAGAGCGATGTTTTTCTTCCGTGATCCGCTTGTGAATTATTGGACAAGCCTGAGCCGTCCGGACTCACATGGAAAGCAGGTCGTCCTCGGTGTCGTACAGATCCTTCACCGCGGAGAAGGCGTCCAGGGCGCGGTCCAGCGTGGCGTGATCGTGGGTCGCCATGACGCTCGTGCGCAGCAGCGCGCCGCCCGGCGCGACCGCCGGATGGATGGCCACGTTGACGAACACGCCCTCGTCGTAGAGCGCGCGCCACAGCAGGACGGCCTTCCAGTCGTCGCCGACCATCACCGGCACGATCGGCGTCATGTGGTCGCCCTCGTGCTCGACGACCCTGAAGCCCCGCTCCTGCAACCCGGCGTGCAGGTAGGCGGCGTTGTCGAGCACCCGCGCCAGCAGCGGCGGGCCCTCGGTGGAGCGCACGATGCGCAGCGCGGCGAGCGCCGCGCCGACTGCGGCGGGAACGCCGGCGGCGGTGAAGAGGAACGCGCGGCTCTGGACGCGCAGGTAGTCGACGACCTCGTGGCTGCCGGCGATGAAGCCGCCGCAGCTGGCGAGGCTCTTGGAGAAGGTCCCCATGCGCAGGTCCACGCGGTCCTCGACGCCGAGCAGCTCGCTGGCGCCCGCCCCGCGGGCGCCCAGCACGCCGGCGCCGTGCGCCTCGTCGACCATGAGCCGCGCGCCGAAGCGCCCGCAGAGCTCGGCGATCTGGCCGAGCGGGGCGACGTCGCCCTCCAACGAGAAGACGCCGTCGACGACGACGAGGATGCCGCCGCCGTCGGCCGCTGCCTTCTCGAGCGCGCGCTCGAGCTTGTCGAGGCGGTTGTGGCGAAAGACGCGCAGCTTGGCGCGGCTCAGCAGGCAGCCGTCGAGGATCGAGGCGTGGTCGCCGGAGTCGGCGACGACGGTGTCGCCGGGCGCCAGCAGCGTGCCGAGGGCCGCGAGGTTCGCCTGGTGGCCGGTGGTGAAGACGATCGCCTCCTCGGTGCCCATCCACTCGGCGATCTCCTGCTCGAGCTCGAGATGCAGGGCGATCGTGCCGTTGAGCAGGCGCGAGCCGGTCAGGCCGGTCCCGTACGTGTTCAGCGCGGCCTGCGCGCCTGCGATGACGCGCTCGTCACCGGTCAGCCCGAGATAGTTGTTGGAGCCGAGCATGATCCGCTCGGCGCCCTCCATCTCCACGACCGGGCCCGCGGGCCCCTCAAGCGTGCGGAAGTACGGCAGTAGATCGGCCGCGCGGGCGTCGCGCAGCTGTTCGGTGCGCTCGTGGACGATTGCCTTGGCGAAGACGTCTCGTGTCGTGGAAGCCATGTACGTTGGTCCCCGTGAGCGTCGAGGTGAGCGCGGTGAAGTCGCGGCGGGACTGGAAGGAGTTCATCGAGCTCCCGTTCCGGCTGCATGCTACCTCCGAGCACTGGGTCCCCCCGGTGCGTCTGGAGCGCAAGCTCTTTCACAGTCGCCGCATGAACGCCTACTTCAAGCACGCGAGGGCGCAGGAGTTCGTGGCGCGCCGGGGCAAGCAGGTCGTGGGCCGCATCAGCGCCCAGTGGGACAAGGCCTACGACGACGAGCACGGGGTGGGCACCGGCATGTTCGGCTTCCTCGAGCTCGAGGACGACGCGGAGGTCGCCCGCGCGCTGGTGGACGCCGCCCGCGGCTGGCTCTCGGGCCAGGGCCGCAACCACATGATCGGCCCGATGGACTACACGATGAACGACGAGTGCGGCGTGCTGATCGAGGGCTTCGACCGCGAGCCGATGATCAAGCAGCCCTGGCACCCGCCCTACTACCAGCAGCGCATGGAGGAGGCCGGCCTCGACAAGGCGATCGACCTCTACATGTGGGAGCTGGACATCTCCGACCGCGAGAAGATCCTGCCGGTCATCTTCGAGCTTGCGGAGGCGGCGAAGAACAAGCACGGCATCGAGATCCGCCACCTGCGCCGCCGTGACCTCTCCAAGAACATCAAGGGCGTCTTCGGCGAGGTCTACAACTCGGCCTGGAAGCGCAACTGGGGCTTCGTCCCGTACTCCGACAACGACCTCAAGCACTACGCCGAGGAGCTCCAGCTCGTCTACGACCGCAATTGGTTCATGGCCGCCGAGAAGGACGGCAAGACGATCGGGATCGCGATCACCGTGCCCGACGTCAACCAGCTGCTGAAGGTCATGGACGGCAAGGTCTTCCCGTTCGGCTGGTACACGTTCCTCTTCCGGCGCAAGCAGCACATCGACCGCGTGCGCGTCGGCTTCCTCGGCATCAAGCCGGAGTACCAGCACACGGGCGCCGCCGCGGCGTTCTACGTCGAGCACTTCGACATGGCGAACGTCACGCCGCAGAAGTGGGGCGAGATGGGCTGGATCCTCGAGACCAATCGCGCGATGAACCGCGGCATGGAGGCGATGGGCGGCCGGATCGCCAAGCGCTTCCGCGTGTACGAATCGACCTTCTGAGGGCAAGCGCGAGGTTTGCGTTGTCCGCTAATTGCGAACAACGATGTCGACCCGGGGCGTCAACGTCTGGCCCTGTGTTCAATATCCAGGGCTGTGCGGGACCTGCCGACGCGCGAGGAGCGCCGAGAGATCGAGACATGAGCGACGAGCCGGCGCAGATCCACGAGGAGGGCGAGGTCGTCAACGGCGTGGCCGTGCTCGCCGAGGAGGCAGACGGCGTGCAGGCGCAGCGGCCGCCCGGCGGGCTGTCGCCCGCGACCGTGCAGACCGTCGCGGTCGTGGGCGCAGGCGTCATGGCCGGAGCCGCGGCCGTGGCCATCGTCCACCGCCGCAGGGCACGGCGGATGGCGCGCCGGCGCCGGCGCATCATGGCCCCGGTGCTCGCCAGCCGCTCGTTCCTCGTCGACGTCCACATGCTCGGCGACCGCAAGTAGCGACGTCGACGGCGGCCGGCGGCGCGGGCGTCCTGGCGGCCGCGTAGGTTGACGCCCGTGGAGGTCGTGGAGCTGCGCGTCGAGGTCGTGCCCCGGTGGGCCTTTCGCCTGCCGCGCCCCGGCGGCGGCGACGGCGTGCTGCGCTGTCGCGGCGGCGTGCTCGAGCGCCTGCTGCACGTCGCGGGCCGGCCCGCGACCGTCCGCGTCGCGCAGCTGGGCGAGCGGCGCGTGCTGTTCGGTGCCTGGGCGGGCTCGCGCCCGGACGCCGCGGCGGCGATCGCGCGGATGCGCTTCGCCCTCGGCGTCGACGACGACCTGCGCGAGTTCTACGAGCGCTTCCGCGACGACCCGCTGATCGGCGCGTCACTGCGGCGCACGCCGTGGCTGCGGATCGCGCGCCGGCCCGTCGCCTTCGAGGCGCTCGCGTGGGCGGTCTGCGAGCAGCTCATCGACTTCCCCCGCGCGGCGGCGATCGAGCGGCGGATCGTGCGCCGGCTCGGCCCGCAGTGCCCGGCCAGCGGCCTGCGCGACGTCCCGGCGGCGGACGCGCTGGCGACCTGCTCGCCGGCGCTGCTGGAGTCCTTCGACCTCGC
>JAXDFS010000370.1:0-4655 GCA_034665465.1 Solirubrobacteraceae bacterium | reverse complement strand
ATGGACTCGGTGACGCGCGTGGCGATGGCCCAGCGCGAGGTGGGGCTGGCGATCGGCGAGCCGCCCGCGACGCGCGGCTACACCCCCTCGGTCTTCGCGATGCTCCCGCGACTGCTCGAGCGCACGGGCACGTCGCCGCAGGGGACGATCACCGCGCTCTACACCGTGCTCGTCGACGGCGACGACTTCAACGAGCCGATCGCCGACGCGGTGCGCTCGATCCTCGACGGCCACGTCGTGCTGGATCGCGCGCTCGCGCACGCCGGCCACTACCCGGCGATCGACGTGCTCGGCAGCGTGTCGCGCCTGGAGGGCGAGGTCACGGGCCGCAACGTGCGCGAAGCGGGCCGGCGGGTGCGCGCGCTGCTGGCGGCCCACCGCGACAAGGCCGACCTGATCTCGATCGGCGCCTATCAGCCGGGCAGCGACCCGCTCGTCGACGAGGCGCTCGTCAAGCGCGGCGCGATCGACGACTTCCTGCGCCAGCGCGCGGACGAGCCGAGCACCGCGCACGAGGCGGACGAGGCGCTCTGCGAGCTCGCCGGCACCGGCGCGCTCGTCGACGAGATCGTCTCCGGCTCGGCGGTGGAGCTGCTGCCGCCGCCTGCGGCGCGGGCGGGCGCGAGCGCGCTGCCGCCGCTGCATCTGAGCATCTGAGCGACCGGCAGAACTTACTTACCGTAAGTCAACGAGCGGTCGGGCGCCAAGCCCGGATTCCGGCACATCGGCCGCGAGACCGGTGGGTACCGCCGAAGGCAAGACCCTGGGACGAGGGCCCAAAACCCCGCGACGCAGGGAGGATTTTTGCATGGCTGAGCAGCGGCTCAAGGTCGAGTCAGGACCCCCGCAGCACATGATCGACGACGCGGACGACGCCGCCGGCGCGACCGCATCCCCGGACGACTCGTCGAAGGTCGAGAGCGCGAAGGCGACCGCCCAGGACGTCGCCGGCAAGGCGCAGGAGATGGCCGGTCCCGCCAAGGAGAAGGCCGGCGAGGTCGCCGGGCAGGCCAAGCAGCACGCGCAGGCGGCAGCCGAGGAGGCCAAGAGCCGGGCGGCCGCGCAGGTCGACGAGCGCTCGACGCAGGTCGGCCAACAGATCGGCCAGCAGGCCCAGGCGATCGACGGCGTGGCCGAGGAGCTTCGCCGCCAGGGCAAGGACGGGCCGGCCAAGCTCGCCGAACAGGCCAGCGAGAAGGTCAAGGGCGTCGCGAGCCACCTCCAGGAGACCGACGGCGAGTCGCTCGTCTCCGCGGCGTCCGACCTCGCCCGCGGGAACCCGGCGGTGGCCGCCGCGGCCGGCGCGGCGGCGGGCTTCGTCGCCGGGCGCATCATCAAGGCGGCCACGGGCGACGACTCGCCTGCCGCCGGCGAGGCGCCCGAGGACGCGCCGTGACACCGCCCCACAACGCCCTGGAGTGGGAGGGGCAGACGATGCTCGACCGCGCCGGCGAGAAGATCGGCACGATCGAGGAGATCTACCTCGTGGAGGAGACCGGGCGCCCGGAGTGGGCCCTGGTCAAGGTCGGGCGGCTGAAGGGCCACACCACGCTCGTGCCCCTCACCAGCGCCCAGCCGGTCGGCGACGGCATCAGGATCGGCTATGAGAAGGACGTCGTGAGCGACGCGCCCTCCGTCGAGCCCGAGAGCGAGCCCTCCGAGCAGCAGGTCGACGCCGTCTACCGCCACTACGGCATCGAACCGTCGGCCAACGGGTCGGGGAGCGTCAGCGGCGGCGGGCCTGCACAGCAGCACTCCACGCAGGTCCTCAACGGCTCGCACGGCGACCTGCGCGACGCGCCGGTTGCGGACGTCGTCAAGCACGTCACCGACGAGGCCAAGACGCTCGCCGGCCAGGAGTTCGCACTCGCCAAGGCCGAGATGACCGGCAAGGTCAAGGAGGTCGGGATCGGCGCCGGCATGTTCGGCGGCGCCGGCTACGTCCTGAACCTCGTCGCGCTGGGCCTGATGCTCACGATCATCTTCGCACTGGCGACGGCGATGGATGCGTGGCTCGCCGCGCTGATCGTGACGGTCGTCCTCGCAGCGGTTGCCGGCGGTCTCGCGATGGCCGGCAAGAAGCGCATCCAGAAGGCCGGGCCTCCCGTCCCGGAAGCGACCATCGAGTCGGTCAAGCAGACGATCGAGACCGTGAAGGAGGAGGCCAAATGGGGTCTGGGCCAGACGAGGTAGCACAGCTGCGCCAGCAGATCGACGAGACGCGCGACAACCTCGGTGAGGCCGTCGGCGCACTCGCATACAAGGCCGACGTCAAGAACCGCGGCAAGGAGCTGGTCGAGGACAAGAAGGAGACGCTCATGGAGAAGGTCGAGGACATCAAGGGCAAGCTCCCGTCCGGCGAGGCCGTCGGCGAGAAGATGGGCGCGCTGAAGGAGAAGATGCCCGACGGCATCGGCGACGCCGCCGGTCGCATCGGCGACGCGACCCCCTCCGCGCAGGACGTCAAGGCCAAGGCGCAGGACGCGGCATCGGCCGCGGGCGATCATCCGCTCGCGATGGCCGCCGGCGCAGCGGCGGTCGGGCTCGCTGCCGGGCTCGCGATCCCGGAGACCGAGATCGAGCGCCAGAAGCTCGCGCCCGCCGCCCAGGATGCCCGCCGGCAGGCCCAGGCCAAGGCGCAGGAGACCGTGCAGCAGGTCAAGACCGCCGCGCAGGACGCCGCCGGCAGCACCGTCGACGCGCTGCGCCAGAAGGGGCAGGAGCAGGGCGGGAAGATCGGCGAGATGGCGGAGAAGGCGGCCGACAAGGCGGACGAGAAGGTCAGCTGACCTGACGCAGGTTCCGTGTCCACCCGAGGGGCGCGGGCGCGTGTCGCCCGCGCCCCTCACGGCTTCAGATCGGGCCCGTCCCGCCGATGACGGGTCTCGTGAGCGCCCGTCCCTTCAAGTTCCGTCTCGAGCGCGTGCGCGCTCTGCGCGAGCGCGCCGAGGAGCGCGCCTCCGAGGAGCTCGCCACGAGCGTGGCCCACCATCGCCGCGGGGAAGAGGCCCTGCAGGCGGCCGCCGAGCGCGTCGCGCTCGCCCGTGACGGCCGGCGCGCGACTGCGCAGGCGACGGGCGCCGACCTGCTGGCGATGCAGGCCTACATCGAGCGCACGCAACACGCGCAGCAGACGGCGGAGCTCGACCTCGGTCGCCGCGAGGCGGAGGTCGACGCGCGCCGCGACGCGCTCGTCCACGCCGCCCGCGAGCACCGCGCGCTCACGCGCCTGGAGCAGCGCCGCCGGGCCGAGCACGCCGTGCACGCCGCTCGCCTCGAAGGCGCGGTCATGGACGAGGTCGCGCTCGGCGTCCACCGCAGGAGCGCGGGCGCATGAGTCTCGACGCCGCGGTCGCCCGGGTCGGCGAGCTCAGCGTGATGCTGCGGATGTCGCCGGTCGCGACGCCGCCGACGGCTGCCAAGCAGACGAGCTTCAACACGCAGCTCGCCAGCGCGATGGCACCGGCCGCGGCGGCGCCTGTCGCCGGGGCTGCTGCCGGCGCGAGCACGGGCGCGACGCCCTTCGCCGCCGAGATCTCCGCTGCGGCCACGCGCAACAACGTCGACCCCGCCCTGCTGACCGGGCTGATCCGAGCCGAGTCGGACTTCGATCCGAGTGCCACGAGCGCGGCGGGAGCGCAGGGCCTCACCCAGCTCATGCCGGCGACCGCCGCCTCGCTCGGTGTGACCAACCCGCTCGATCCGGCGCAGTCGATCGACGGCGGCGCGCGCTACCTGCGCCAGCAGCTCGACCGCTTCGGCGGCGACGCGTCCAAGGCGCTCGCCGCGTACAACGCCGGCCCGGCGGCCGTGGAGCGCTTCGGCGGCGTGCCGCCGTATGCCGAGACGCAGGCCTACGTGCGCAAGGTCCTGTCCTACGCAGCGGGAGCGCCCGCATGAGCCAGACCGCGGCGCCCGCCCCGGCGACGCTCGCCTGCCCGGCGAGCCCCGGCCTTCCCGGCGCCAGGCGCGCGACCGCCGGCGCCGAGCCCTTCGAGCTGCATCTCGACCGCGAGCTCGCGCCGCAGCGCCCGGCCGGCCGCGGCAAGGCCCCGGACGCCGGCGACGCGCCCCGGGGCGACGCCGCCTCGGCCCAGCCTGCGCCGCCGACGCCCGCGACGCCCGCGGTCGCGTCCGACCAGCCCGCTGCCGACACCGGCGTCGTCGCCCCGCCCGCCCCGTCCGAGACGGCTCCGGTGATCGCCGCGTTCGTCGCGACCGCAGCGCCCGCCCCCGTAGCGGCACCGCAGGCCTCGGCTCCGCAGGGCAAGCAGCCGTCGCGCTCCACGCCCAGCGCCGTGCCCGTCGCCCCCGACTCTGCCGTGGTCCCGGCCGCGCCGCCGGGCGCGCCTGCGCCGGCCGCCCCCGCCCCCGCAGTCACGCCGCCGCCCGTCGCGGGCGAGGGGACCGAGCCCGTCACCTCCGCCCGCCCGGCCACCGCTTCGGCGCCGTCGGTGCCTGTCGCCTCGGCCCCGCGCCCCGCGCCCGCGATCGCGCCCGCCACGCCCGCGGCGGTCGCCGCGGCGGGCGAGTCCACCCCGCCCGCGCCCACTCCGGCCGCGCCCACCGCCGCGGCGGGCGAGTCCGCGCCGCCCGCGCCCACTCCGGCCGTGCCCACCGCCGCGGCGGGCGAGTCCGCGCCGCCCGCGCCCACT